>NZ_JAMYLP010000001.1:0-167620 GCF_040318085.1 Mesorhizobium sp. M1322 | reverse complement strand
AGGCTCAGTTGACCAAGCACACGATCGACCATCCGAATCATCTCCCTATCTTCCTTGCGAACGGAATCACCAATCCGATTCTGTGCAAAGGCCTCACAAGGGGGGAGATCGGCCGTTACGCCGGCTTTCGCCAACCTCCAGCGTTGGAGAAAAGGCGCCGTCGTCAAAGCTGCCAATCTCCCCCCAAGTGGGGGAGATGTCCGGCAGGACAGAGGGGGGCGCGACAGAACGTCGACTTTGCGGATTGGCGATTTTTCTTGCAACCCTCGTTGCCCTCATCCTCGCCGCCCCCGCCTCCGCCGCAAAAATCGACGACCAGTTCCGCGCCTGGCTCAACAGCGATCTTTGGCCCGAGGCCAACGCCAAGGGCATCTCCAGAAAAACCTTCGACGCCGCCTTCGATGGCGTCAAACCGAACCTCAAACTGCCCGACCTCGTGATGCCGGGCAAAAAGGCGAAGACGCCGCAAAAGCAGCATCAGGCGGAGTTCGGTTCACCCGGCGCCTATTTCGCCGAAAAAACGGTCCGCGCTGTCACCGCTGGTGGCCGCACGCGCAAGGCGGCCAATGCCAGGACCATCGCCGCGATCGAGAAGCGCTACGGCGTGCCGGGCGAGGTGCTGCTGGCGATCTGGGGTCGCGAGAGCGGCTTTGGCGCGGCAAAAATGCCTTACGATGCTTTCGAAGTTCTGGGCACCAAGGCGTTCATGGCGACCAGGAAGGATTTCTTCCGCACCGAGCTTATGGCGGCACTCGAGATCGTCGAGCGTGGGCTGGCCCCGGTCGGCGCGATGAAGTCGTCCTGGGCAGGCGCGCTCGGCCAGCCGCAATTCATGCCGACTTCGTTCCTGACCCATGCCGTCGATTTCGATGGCGACGGTCGGGTCGACATCTGGAACTCGGTGCCGGACACGCTGGCCTCGATCGCCAACTATCTCGTCCACTATGGCTGGATTAAAGACCGCGGCTGGGGCTTCGAGGTGACGGTGCCGGAAGCGGTCTCCTGCTCGCTCGAAGGTCCGGACCAGGGCCAGAGGATTTCCGAGTGGGCTGATATGGGCATCAAACGCGTCGCGGCAAGACCGTTTCCGGCGCGCGAGTTGAAGGCCGAAGGCTTTCTTTTGATGCCAGCCGGCCGCAGCGGTCCGGCCTTCATCGTCACGCCCAATTTCTACGTGCTGAAGCAATACAACACCAGCGATCTCTACGCCCTGTTCATCGGCCACGGCGCTGACCGCATCGCGAATGGCGACAGCAATTTTTCAGGGCGTTGGGGTGCGGTCGGCGGGCTCCACAGGTCTGACATCGCCGCCTTGCAGCGGGCGCTGGAGGCCGAGGGCTACGACGTCGGCAGCGCCGACGGCCTGCCCGGTTTCAAGACGCGCCGCTCGATCGGCAAGTGGCAGGCCGGGAAAGGTCGCGCCGCCACCTGTTTTCCCGACGCCGACCTGGTCACCGCGTTGAAATAGCTGCACTCCGGGCGTCGCTCCCGGCCATGGTGGCTGCCTGATCTGGCCCAACCAACAGTCTTGTAAATGCTCGTTGCCGTGCTTGAAAGCGCCGGATATGGTGAGGCGGAACTGGGCAAAAATTGCCCCGACAACCGGTCCAGGGGCCATCGTTCGGTTAGAGCGCCGCGCGTCCGTTGGACGCGCAAAGGACGCTCTAAGACTTTGACCTACACATCGTGCCTTCCGAAAATCGATTCCGATTTTCGGGCCGATGTGGCAAAAGAACGCTGCAACCCTGAGCCGGGAACTCAGGTCAACAAAAACAGGGAACAGTTAAAAATGATGATGGAAAAGTTTGCTCTACGCTCCCGCTTCTTGCTCGCGGGCGCAGCCATGTCCGCGCTGCTTCTGGCCGGCGCACCTGCCTTTGCGGTCACGCCCGCCGACACGCTGGTCGAGGGTTTCGCGATCGACGACATCATCTCCATGGATCCGGGCGAAGCGTTCGAGCTGTCGACCGCCGAGGTCACCGGCAACACCTACGATCTTCTTGTTCGCCTCGATCTCAGCGATACCTCCAAGGTCAAGGGCGATCTCGCCGAAAGCTGGAGCGTCTCCGACGACGGGCTGACCTACACCTTCAAGCTCAAGCCCGGCCTGAAGTTCGCCTCGGGCAATCCGATCACCGCGGCGGACGTCGCCTATTCGTTCGAGCGCGCCATCAAGCTCGACAAGAGCCCGGCGTTCATCATCGGACAGTTCGGCATCAACGGCGACAACGTCACTGAGAAGGCCAAGGCCATCGATGACACGACGTTCCAGTTTACCGTCGACAAGGCCTATGCGCCGAGCTTCGTCCTGAACTGCCTGTCGGCAACCGTCGCCTCGGTCGTCGACGCCAAGCTGGTCAAGGAACATGTCGCCGCGGTCACGCCGAGTGCCGACTACAAATACGACAATGACTTCGGCAACGCCTGGCTGAAGACCGGCTATGCCGGCTCCGGCGCCTTCAAGCTGCGAGAATGGCGGGCCAACGAGGTCGTCGTCATGGAGCGCAACGACAATTATCACGGCGAAAAGGCCAAGCTTGCCCGCGTCATCTACCGCAACATGAAGGAAAGTTCGGGCCAGCGCCTGGCGCTGGAGGCCGGCGACATCGATGTTGCCCGCAACCTCGAGCCGAACGACCTCGACGCCATCGCCAAGAACGCCGATCTCACCACCACCAGCGCGCCGAAGGGCACGGTCTTTTACATCAGCCTCAATCAGAAGAACCCGAACCTCGCCAAGCCCGAGGTTCGCCAGGCCTTCAAATATCTTGTCGATTATGATGCCTTGAGCTCGACGATCCTCAAGGGCATCGGCGAGATCCACCAGACCTTCCTGCCAAAAGGCGTGCTCGGCGAGCTGGACGAAAATCCGTTCAAATTCGATCTCGCCAAGGCCAAGGAACTGCTCGCCAAGGCCGGCTTGGCCGACGGCTTCAGCGTCACCATGGACGTACGCAACACCCAGCCGGTGACCGGCATGGCGGAATCTTTCCAGCAGACGCTCGGCCAGGCCGGCGTCAAGCTGGAGATCATTCCCGGCGACGGCAAGCAGACACTGACCAAATACCGCGCCCGCAACCACGACATCTATATCGGCCAGTGGGGCCAGGATTATTTCGATCCGAACTCCAACGCCCAGACCTTCGCCAGCAACCCCGACAATTCGGATGAAGGCAAGACCAAGACCCTGGCCTGGCGCAACGCCTGGGACATTCCGGAATTGACCAAGCAGACGGAAGCGGCCCTGCTCGAGAAAGATCCGGCCAAGCGCGCCGCAATGTACCAGGATCTGCAGAGGGAGATTCTCGAAACCAGCCCTTTCATCATCGTTCACCAGCAGCTGGAAGTGGCCGGCCTGCGCAAGAACCTCAAAGGCTTTGCGCTCGGCCCGAGCTTCGACACCAACTTCGTCGGCCAGATCTCCAAGGAGTGATGCCGGCGGACGCGCCGCATGAGCACTGTTGAAAGCGAAGTGACGGCAGGGCGCGGCAGCGCCCGTGCTGTCGCAGTCGCGTCGTCGATCGCCCGTTTCCTGGTCATCGCTATAACCACCTATCTCGGTCTTCTCGCGGTGACCTTCTTCATCGGCCGGGTGATCCCGATCGACCCGGTGCTGGCGGTGCTCGGCGACCGGGCGCCGGCCAATGTCGTCGAGCGCACCCGCCGCGAGATGGGGCTCGACCTGCCATTGATCGAGCAGTTCTACATCTATGTGAAAAATGCCCTGAACGGCAATTTCGGCACCTCGGTGCTGACCACCAATCCTGTCATGACCGACATTCGCCGCGCCTTTCCGGCGACGATCGAGCTGGCGACGCTGGGAACTCTGATCGGTGCATTCCTTGGTGTGCCGCTCGGCGTGCTGGCCGCGGTCCGGCGCGGCAGCATCATCGACCAGATCGTGCGCATCATCGGCCTGGTCGGCTACTCCGTGCCGATCTTCTGGCTGGGACTGCTGGCGCTCGTGCTGTTCTACGCCAAGCTGCAATGGGTGGCTTTTCCCGGCCGCCTCGATATCGTCTACGAATACACCTTCACGCCGATCACCGGCTTCTATCTTCTGGATGCGCTGTGGCAGCGGCAGTGGGATGTGTTTCTCGATGCCTTTCGCCACATCATCCTGCCGGCCTCGTTGCTCGGCTATTTCTCGCTTGCCTACGTCAGCCGGATGACTCGCTCGTTCATGCTGAACGAGCTTGCCCAGGAATACATCGTCGCAGCGCGCGCCAAGGGCCTGTCGGAAACACGCATCATCTGGGGCCACGCGCTGCGCAACGCGGCGGTGCCGATGGTCACCGTGATTGCGCTTTCCTATGCCGGCCTGCTCGAAGGATCGGTGCTGACCGAGACCGTGTTTTCATGGCCGGGTATCGGCCTTTACATCACCAATTCCCTGCAGAACGCCGACATGAACGCCGTGCTCGGCGGCACCATCATCATCGGCTCGGTCTTCATCGGCATCAATCTCCTGTCCGACCTGCTCTACCGAGTGCTCGATCCGAGGACCAAAGTGAGATGAGCGCTGAGGCGATCCAAAGCCGTCGCGACTGGCTGCTCAGCGAGCGGCCGGCGTCGCGCATGCAGGCTAGGCTCGGCCGCGCCTATGTGGCGTGGCGGCGCTTTTCCGCCAACCGGCTGGCGTTTCTCGGCCTGCTCATCATCATCGCTTTGCTGGTGGTCGCGGCCCTTGCCGATATGCTGGCGCCCTATTCGCCGACATTCGGCGACCTCAAGGGTTCGCGCCTGCTGGCGCCGAGTGCCGAGCATTGGTTCGGCACCGACGACCTCGGCCGCGACATCCTTTCGCGCGTCATCTTCGGCTCGCGATGGACGCTCTACGTCGTCATTCTCGTCGCCGTCATTGCCGCCCCTATCGGCCTGCTGGTCGGCACGGTCGCCGGCTATGCCGGCGGCTGGATCGATGCGATCCTGATGCGCATCACCGACATCTTTCTCGCCTTTCCGAAGCTGATCCTGGCGCTCGCCTTTGTCGCCGCACTCGGCCCCGGCATCGAGAATGCGGTGCTCGCCATCGCCATCACCTCGTGGCCGCCTTATGCGCGTATTGCGCGTGCCGAAACGCTCACCGTGCGCAATTCGGATTACATCAAGGCGGTGCAATTGATGGGCGCCTCGCCGTTCCGCATCGTGCTGCGCCACATCATGCCGCTCTGCATCTCGTCGCTGATCGTCAGGGTGACGCTCGACATGGCCGGTATCATCCTGACCGCGGCCGGTCTCGGCTTCCTCGGCCTCGGCGCGCAGCCGCCGCTGCCGGAATGGGGCGCGATGATCGCGTCGGGCCGCCGCTTCGTGCTCGATCAGTGGTGGGTGGCCGGTGCGCCGGGCTTTGCCATCCTCTTCGTCAGCCTCGGCTTCAACCTGCTCGGCGACGGCCTGCGCGACGCGCTCGACCCCCGGAGTGGTGACCAGTGAGCGGCGACCGATGAGTGGCGACCCAATGAGCACGCTTCTGGAGGTCGACGATCTGCGTGTCACCTTTCCGACGCGCCCCGGCCGGCTCGAGGCGGTGCGCGGCGTTTCCTTCTCGCTCGGCCGCGAACGGCTTGGCATCGTCGGCGAGAGCGGTTCCGGCAAGTCGCAGACCGGCCGCGCCATCATGGGTCTGACCCCGCCGCAGGCCGAGGTCACCGCCAGGAAACTTGCTTTCGACGGCATCGACCTGCTCGCCGCCTCACCCCGCGACCGCCGTGCCCTGCGCGGGAAGCGTATCGCCATGATCCTGCAGGATCCGAAATACTCGCTCGACCCGGTGATGAGCATTGGCCGCCAGATCGTCGAGACGCTGCGCACGCATGAGAAGGTCGGCAAGGCCGAAGCGCGCGACCGCGCGCTCGCCATGCTGGAGGCGGTGCAGATCCGCGATCCCGCCCGTGTCTTCGACCTGCATCCACACGAGGTTTCGGGCGGCATGGGCCAGCGCGCCATGATCGCCATGATGCTGATCGCCGGGCCGGAGATGATGATCGCCGACGAGCCGACCTCGGCGCTCGACGTCACCGTGCAACTCGACGTGCTCGGCATCCTCGACAGGCTGGTCAGCGAGCGCGGCATGGGGCTGATCTTCATCTCGCACGATCTGCGCCTGGTTTCCTCCTTCTGCGACCGGGTGATCGTCATGTATGCCGGCAAGGTCGTCGAGCAGCTGGCGGCCTCGGAACTCGGCCGCGCCCAGCATCCCTATACGCGCGGCCTGCTCAACTGCATGCCCAAGATCGGCGCCGACCGTCACCCGCTACTGGTGCTCGACCGCAAGCCGGAGTGGGCGGCATGACGGCGGCACTTTCCGTCGACAGGCTGGAAGTGATCTTCGACCGTTTTCGCGCGCTGAAGGGTGTCAGCCTCAAGGTGCAATCGGGCGAATCCTTCGGCCTGGTCGGCGAATCCGGCTCCGGCAAATCGACGCTGCTGCGGGCGATCGCCGGTCTCGCCCCGGCCGCTTCAGGCAGCATCACCGTCAACGGCAAGAAACTCGGCGCGCGCCGCGACAAGGCTTTCTATCGCGAGGTGCAGATGGTCTTCCAGGACCCTTACGGCTCGCTGCATCCTCGCCAGACCGTCGACCGCCTGCTGCAGGAGCCGCTCGCCATCCACGGCTTTGCCGATGGCGAGAAGCGCATCCAGCGGGCGCTGGACGAAGTCGGCCTGGGGACCGGCTTCCGCTTTCGTTATTCGCATCAATTGTCGGGCGGCCAGCGCCAGCGCGTGGCAATTGCCCGCGCCCTGATCCTCGAACCGTCGATCCTGCTGCTCGACGAGCCGACCTCGGCGCTGGACGCTTCGGTGCAGGCCGAAGTGCTTAATTTGCTGGAGGAGATCCGGCGGCGGCGCAAGCTGACCTTCCTGATGGTCAGCCACGACCTCGCCATCATCACCCATATGTGCGAGCGGCTGATGGTGATGCAGAACGGCGAAGCAGTGGAGCACCTCACCGCGGGTAATCTCGTCGAGCGCCGTGTGACCAGGGATTATACACGCAATCTTTTGCGGGCCAGCGACGGGTTTGTGCGGACTGCGTGAGCGGCTTGCTTTCAATTCCCCCGCGTCGCGTTCCTTCGCGCCCCCCTCTGGCCTGCCGGCCATCTCCCCCACAAGGGGGAGATCGGCAGCTTCGTCGACGGCTTCCTTCGGCGACGTTGGAGATTGGCGAAGCGATTAATGACAGCCAATCTCCCCACCCGTGGGGGAGATGGCGGCAGGCCAGAGGGGGCGCGAAAGAACACGACGTTAACGGCGGCAGGCCCAATCGCCTGGCGGCGGTGCCAACTTGAGGAAAACGTGAAATAAGATCAGAACAATTCCCGGCAATCATCCAAACGAGAACGGGGCGCCGGCCCGGCGAGGGACATCATGAAGAATTCAGCCATTTCCGAACGCAAGAACCAGTCGATCTCGCGCGGGGTCGGCATGACCACGCAGATCTATGCCGACCGCGCCGAAAACTCGGAAATCTGGGATGTCGAAGGCCGCCGCTATATCGACTTCTCCTCCGGCATCGCCGTCGTCAATACCGGCCACCGCCATCCCAAGGTGATCGAGGCGGTCAAGGCGCAGCTCGACCGCTTCACTCACACCTGCCACCAGGTGGTGCCCTATGAGAGCTATGTCAGGCTGGCCGAACGGCTGAACGGCATGCTGCCGGGCAAGTTCGACAAGAAGACGATTTTCGTCACCACCGGCGCCGAGGCCGTGGAGAACGCCATCAAGATCGCCCGCAACGCCACCGGCCGGCCGGCGGTCATCGCCTTTGCCGGCGGCTTCCATGGCCGCACCTTCATGGGCATGGCGCTGACCGGCAAGGTCGTGCCCTATAAGGTCGGCTTCGGCGCCATGCCGGCCGATGTCTTCCACGCGCCGTTCCCGGTGGCATTGCACGGGATCTCGGTCGCCGATTCGCTGGCCGCGCTCGACCGGCTGTTCAAGGCCGATGTCGATCCGGCCCGCGTCGCCGCCATCATCGTCGAGCCGGTGCAGGGCGAGGGCGGGTTCTACGAGGCGCCGCGCGAGTTCATGACGGCGCTGCGCAAGATCTGCGACCAGCACGGCATGCTGTTGATCGCCGACGAAGTGCAGACCGGCTTTGCCCGCACCGGAAAGATGTTCGCCATGGATCATCACGAAGTGGCGCCCGACATCACCACCATGGCCAAGAGCCTGGCCGGCGGCTTTCCGCTGTCGGCGGTCACCGGCCGCGCCGAAATCATGGATGCACCCAATCCCGGCGGGCTGGGCGGCACCTATGGCGGCAGCCCGATCGGCGTTGCCGCGGCGCACGCCGTGCTCGACGTGATCGACGAGGAAAAGCTCTGCGACCGCGCCAACACACTGGGCAACAGGCTGAAGCAGCGGCTGCAATCGATCCGCGACGACACGCCGGAGATCGTCGATATCAGAGGCCCCGGCTTCATGAACGCTGTCGAGTTCAACGACGTGAAGAAGGGCTTGCCGTCGGCCGAGATCGCCAATGCGGTCCGGCTGAAGGCGCTCGATAAGGGCCTGATCCTGCTCACCTGCGGCGTCTACGGCAACGTCATCCGCTTCCTGGCGCCGATCACCATCCAGGACGGCGTCATGAACGAAGCGCTCGACATCCTGGAAAGCTCGATCCGCGAGGTCCGCGCCACCTGAGCGGTTGCGGCTTGCCTTCTCCCCTTGTGGGAGAAGGTGGATCGGCGCGGAGCGCGGAGACGGAAGAGGGGTGTTGGACGGAGTGCTGTTGATGCCAAGCTGGAGCACCCCTCATCCGACCTCGCTTCGCGAGGCCACCTTCTCCCACAAGGGGAGAAGGGAAGAATCAGCGCAGGAAACCGCCGTTCGCAGGCCGGCATCACCTGAATATCAACATATCCTTATTCAGCGGCGCGGACGGGCTCTTCCTGCTGGAAGGCGGCGAGCGCCGCCTTCAATCCGTCCGGTCCTGTCGCAACCGTCTGCGGCGTCGGCGAGAAGCCGACGCCGAGCATCTTGCGGCCAAGCATATGGTCGCCCGGCCGGTTGACCGATTCGATGCCGAGCAGCCGGTTTGCCGCATAGTGATAGATTGAGAATCTGTTCTCGTTGACGTCGCCGAGCACGACATGGCTGTCGCCGCCCGAAATCAGGCCGACCATCTGCAGCTTCATGTCGCCGATATCAGACCAGAACCATGGCACCGCCGCAAAGGCGTCCGCATGGCCGAGGATGGTGCGCGCGGCAAGACGCGCCTGGTCGGTTGCATTCTGCACCGATTCCAGCCGCACATCGCTGCCGGTGAGCCAGTGTCGGTAGGAGGCGGCATCGCCGATGGCGAGGATTTCGGGCACAGATGTGCGCATCTGCTGGTCGACGCGGGTGCCGTTGGCGACAGTGATACCTGCGGCTTGCGCCAGCTCGACGTTCGGCACCACGCCGACGCCGATGATGACCATCTGCGCCGGTAGCCGCTCGCCGGATGCGGTGATTGCCGCCGAGACACGGCCGTTCTCGCCTTCAAGCCGCGCAATCGTGGTGCCGGTGAGGATGCGCACACCGGTCGCTTCCAGCCGCTGCCGTACATGGCGCGCGATGACCGGCGCCACCGCCCGGCCAAGCAGCCGGTCGACCGCCTCGACCACGGTGACCTTGCGGCCGGCCGCGGTGAGCGTCGCGGCGATTTCCAGTCCGATGAAGCCGCCGCCAAGGATGACGCCATCCTCGCTTTGCGCGCTCAACTCGCGGATCAGCCGCGCATCGGCGAGCGAGCGCAGCGACACCACGCCTGAAAGCTCCGAACCGGGCAGCGGCAGGATGCGCGGCCGCGAACCGGTCGCCAGGATGAGCCGATCGAAAGGCAGCACGCCGCCACCTGCTATCTCCAGCCTGCGGCCTCCGGCATCGATTCGGTCGACCCTGATGCCCGGCCGGTAATCGATCGCGCTGCCGGTATAGAAGGCCTCGCCGCGCAGCGGCTGCGGTTTGGCCTCTTGCTCCTTGATGAAGGTCTTCGACAGCGGCGGCTTGTGGTAGGGCAGTTCGTTCTCGTCGCTGACGAGGATCACGGGTCCGTCGTAACCGTCCTCGCGCAGACTGGCGGCCGCTTGCACGCCCGCATGACCCGCACCGACAATGACCACACCGTTTTTCATCGCAGCCCCAATTCCTTAATCCAAGTCTAGGACGTCTGGCCAAGTGGCGATTGTCTGACGCCGCCGCAAGACCGCCTTTGCGGGTCGCACCCGGAATGGCGGTCCGTCAATAGTGCTGTTTAACGACGACACTACAAAATGCGGCTAAAGTTGACACTTGCAGTTAGAATAATTCTAAACTGTTGTTTCGATTGGCTTTTCTCTCTGAAATTGATTGACTTCCGGCGCCTTCATCGCTTTATGGAAGCTTGCGCGTCAAGCGCTCCCTTTGATGTCTGGGCCTTGAACCCTTTCGATTGGAGGCATTTCGATGTCTTTTTTCCGCAAACCGCGCTATGCCGCGGCCTGTTTCTCGCCCAATGGCATGGGCTTGCCTTGGCGCCGATTGCCTGCCGACGCGCCTTTGGCGCCGGCATTTCACTGAATTCCGAGGAGATGACAATCATGAGAGCGATGATCACGGCACGATATGGCAGGCTCGCCGCGATCGGCGCCACCGCGGCATTGACGGCGGCGATATTCGTGCTGCCGGCCAAGGCGGAAACCGATGCCAAAACGGTCATCAAGACCTATTCCGACATTGCGCTCGCCAAATATGAGGATTCGCTGACCACGGCTCAGGCGCTCGACAAGGCCGTCGACGCGCTGCTCGCCAAGCCTTCGGTGGAAACGCTGACTGCTGCCCGCGCGGCTTGGAAGGCGTCGCGTGTTCCCTATCAGCAGACCGAAGTCTACCGCTTCGGCAACGCCATCGTCGACGACTGGGAAGGCAAGGTGAATGCCTGGCCGCTGGACGAAGGCCTGATCGACTATGTCGCCGCCGGCTACGGCACCGAGTCGGACTCGAATGCGCTCTACACCGCCAATGTGATCGCCAACAAGTCGATCGAGATCGACGGCAAGAAGATCGACGCCACCAATCTTACTCCGGAGTTCCTCTCCGGCACGTTGCAGGAGGCCGGCGGCATCGAGGCCAATGTGGCGACCGGCTATCACGCTATCGAATTCCTGCTGTGGGGCCAGGACCTGCACGGCACCGGCCCGGGCGCCGGCGAACGGCCCTATACGGACTACGATCTCGCCAACTGCACCGGCGGCAATTGCGATCGTCGCGCGCAGTACCTGAAGTCGGCCAGCGACCTTCTGGTTTCCGATCTGCAGAACATGGTCAACGAGTGGAAGGAGGGCGGCGCCGCCCGCAAGAACCTTCTCGATGGCGAGCCGAAGACAGGCATCTCGACCATCCTCACCGGCATGGGCTCGCTGTCCTATGGCGAACTCGCCGGCGAGCGCATGAAGCTCGGCCTGCTGCTGCACGATCCGGAAGAGGAGCATGACTGCTTCTCCGACAACACCTACGATTCCCATCTCTACGATGCCGTCGGCATTCGCGCCGCCTATCAGGGCAGCTACACGCGCCTCGATGGCACCGTCGTCGAAGGTCCCTCGGTATCAGGCATGGTCAAGGAGGCCGATCCGGCGATCGACAAGGAACTGTCGGACAAGCTCGAGGTCACCGTTGCCAAGATGGAAGCCATCAAGGCGCGGGCGCTTGGCGGCGAGGCCTATGACCAGCAGATCGGCGAAGGCAACACGGAAGGCAACGCCACCGTGCAGGCGGCGATCGATGCCCTGGTCGACCAGACCAAGTCGATCGAACGCGCCGTCGGCACCCTGAAACTCAATGCCATCGCCTTCGAGGGCTCGGACAGCCTTGATGCGCCAGACAAGGTGTTTCAGTAAGGCGTCAAGAACCTTGAGCACGATCCCGAACCGAAGGTCCGCGTAAAAGAAAAGTGGAAACCGGTTTTCGGCTCGATTGAGAAAATAACCCACACGGGCGCCGAGCAAGCGCCGTCAGCCAAACAGAGCAAATAATGCTGATCTGCCATTGCAACATCATCACCGAGAAGGAGATTGAGCAGACGATCGTCGGGCTGCTGGATCAGGATCCTTGGCAGCTCATCGTGCCGGCGAAGATCTATCATGCCATGCAGAAGCGTGGTCGCTGTTGCGGCTGCTTCCCAAATGTGGTCGAAACGATCATTCGGGTAACCGAAAATTACCACGCCCGCTCGGAGGCGAGCGGTGTGGATGTCGTTTCACACCTGGATCGCGTCAGAGGCCTGCGCGTCCAATACGGGAGCAGAACCCATGAAAGGCGAACAGCAGATCATAGAGCGGCTTAACGAGGCTCTATTTCTGGAACTTGGAGCGGTCAATCAGTACTGGGTGCATTTCCGGCTGCTGGAAGACTGGGGCTACGCCAAGCTGGCGAAGAAGGAACGCGCTGAATCGATCGAGGAGATGCACCATGCCGACCGGCTCGTGGCGCGCATCATCTTCCTTGAAGGCCATCCGAACCTGCAGTCGGTAGCGCCGCTGCGCATCGGCCAGAATGTCAAGGAAGTGCTCGAATCCGATCTTGCCGGCGAATACGACGCGCGCACCGCCTACAAGCGTTCGCGCGAGATTTGCGAAGAAGCAGGCGACTACGTGACGATGAAGCTGTTTGAGGATTTGCTGTCCGACGAGGAAGGTCACATCGACTTCCTCGAGACGCAACTCGACCTGCTCGCCTCGATCGGCGAGGAAAAATATGGCCAGCTCAACGCGGCATCGGCCGACGAGGCGGATTAGGGACATGCGGGAATGCGGCGCCCCTTAGATTTCTTGCGCCGCTTGCGGCGGGCCGAGGACTACGGCCTGCCGTCCCAGCAAAACCCGCGAAACAGCTGGCTTCGCGGGCTTTCGCTTGCCGTAGTGGTCCCACTTACGGCCTCGGCGCTGGCCGGCGCTTCCGAACCGGCGGGCCTCGCCACCAGCCGTACCGATCTGACGCCGAAGGATCTGGCGCGCGTCATCGCCATCACGGAGCCGACCAAAGATTTTTCCAAGCCCGAGCAGTTCGAGCCGATGCAGGGCGGCGCCAGCACGTCACGGAAAGATGCTAACAAGGACGCTTTCTCGCAATCTTCCGCCAATATCACCTTCGAGGAAGAAGGCACCTTCAAGCTCGGCAATGCCCTTTTTCGCAAGAACTGGGTGTCGTCGCCCTCATCGACGCAGGCATCGGACGGGCTTGGGCCGCTGTTCAATGAGCGGGCGTGCCAGAATTGCCATCTGAAGGACGGTCGCGGTCGTCCGCCGGAAGGCAACAGCGGTACCACCTCGATGTTCCTGCGGCTGGCGCGGCAGGCGAGCACCGAGGAGGAGAAAGCAGCCCTGGCCGCCCGCAAGGTGCTCAACTTCCCCGATCCGGTCTACGGCTCGCAATTGCAGGAATTGGCCGTTCCGGGCCTTCGGGGCGAAGGCAGGAAGCGTGTCGACTATCAGGAGCAGAAAGTCACGCTACCGGACGGCACCGTGGTTTGGCTGCGCAAGCCGAGCTATTCGGTCGACCACCTTGCCAATGGGCCGCTCGATCCGCACACCATGCTTTCGCCGCGCTTGACGCCGCCGATGATCGGCCTCGGCCTGGTCGAGCAGATCGCGCCGGCGGACATTCTCGCCCATGCCGATCCGGACGATCGGAACAGTGACGGCATCTCCGGCAAGCCCAACTTCGTGCGCGATGGCCAGAGCGGCGAACTGACGCTCGGCCGCTTCGGCTGGAAGGCGCAGACGCCATCGATCCGACAGCAAGCGGCGGACGCATTCGCCGGCGACATCGGCATTTCGACGCCGGAAGTGCCGAGCCACTGGGGCGATTGCAGCGCAGCCGAAAAGGCATGTCTTGACATGCCGAACGGCGTCCAGGAGCGCCTTGGCCCGGTTGAGGCGCCGCCGCCGGTCGTGGATCTCGTCACCTTCTATTCGCAAAACCTCGCCGTGCCGGCGCGGCGCGATCTCGACAAGCCCGATGTGCTCGCCGGCAAGAAGCTGTTCTACGACATGGGCTGCATTTCCTGCCATACGCCGAAATTCGTCACCCGTCGCGACACGCCAAACAAGGCGCAGGCCTTCCAGTTGATCTGGCCCTATTCCGATTTTCTGCTGCACGACATGGGGCCGGGTCTCGCCGACGGGCAAGCGGTGGGCGAGGCTACCGGCAGCGAGTGGCGCACGCCGCCGCTGTGGGGCATAGGCCTTACCCAGACCGTCAACGGCAACAGCTTCTTCCTGCATGACGGGCGCGCGCGCACCCTGAGCGAGGCGATCCTGTGGCATGGCGGCGAGGGGCAGAAGGCGCGCGACCGCTTTGCCGCCGCCAACGCGCCCGATCGCGCCGCACTGGTCAAATTCCTGGAGTCGTTGTGATGTCGAAGCGTCTGGCGTTTGTCCTGGTTCTCCCGCTGGTCCTCGCCGGCGGATTGCCGGCGTCCGCAGCGGTGAAGGCTTCCGACGTGCTCCAGCGAGCGATCGACGGCTTTGTCCGCCGGGCCTATGCGCGCCTGCATGACCATGCTGACAGCCTGATCAAGGCATTGCGCACGCTTTGCGACGCCCCCTCGCAGGACCATCTCGATGCGGCGCGCACCGAATTCTCCGGCACCGTGGATGCCTGGTCGGTCGTGGAAATCATCCGTATCGGACCGATAACCGAGAACAACCGGCTGGAGCGCATGCTGTTCTGGCCGGACCGCAAGAGCATCGGCCTGAGGCAGGTGCAGGCGGCGCTGGCCAGTAAAGATCAGACCGCCGCCGATCCGGCCCAGCTGGCGACAAAGAGCGTCGCCATGCAAGGGCTCGGCGCGCTGGAATTCGTGCTCTACGGCGATGGCGCCGAGCGGCTCGCCGGAAAGGACGATCCCTATCGTTGCGCTTACGGCGCCGCCGTCGCCGGCAACATCAAGACGATTGCCGCCGATGTCAGCGACGCCTGGAACAGGCCCGACGGCTTTGCAGCACTCTGGGCCAATCCGGGCCCGCAAAACGCGCTCTACCGCGACGGCACCGAAGCGGTGACCGAACTGGTCGGCGTCTTCATCAACGAACTGGAAATGGTCCGTGACGTGCGCCTGAAAGGTTTTCTGGGCAGTAGCCCGCAGGCCGACAAGCCGAAACAGGCGATCTACTGGCGCTCACAAAACACCGCGCGTTCGCTGACCGGAAATCTTGCAGGCATGGACGCGCTGTTCCAAGCCTCGCAGCTTGGCGACGCGCTGTCGCCCGACGCGCGCTGGATGGCGGAATCGATCCACATCCAGCTTGTCAACGGGGCCGCCGACGCCACGGCCATCAGAGGTCCGATCGACGAGGCGCTTGCGGATCCGGCCCTGCGCCAGAAGCTCGACCATTTCTCGTTGGTGACATCCAGCCTGTCGACCCTGATCGGCACTAGGCTGACGGCCGAATTCGGCCTGACCGCCGGTTTCTCTTCGCTCGACGGAGACTGAGCATGATCTCGAAACGGCGTCGACTTTTGGGGCGAGTTACTCGGCGAGGAAGTTTTGACAGGCCGGACGCGCTTGCGTTGACGGATCGCACACTTTGGAGATTGGCCGAAACGCCCATCGCTTCGTCATCCTGGGGCGGAGCAAGGAGCGCAGTGACGCGGCGCAGACCCCAGGATCCATGCCGTGACCTCAGAGCGTTGCTTAGGTGCAGAATTCTGCTCCGCCGTACTCTTCGGCTGAGATTACGGCATGGATCCTTGGGTCTCCGCGACGGAGCTTCGCTCCTGCTCCGCCCAAGGATGACGAAGTTGGGGAGGCTTCGGCCAATCCCGAACGCCTGCGATGATCCATTCAAACGATCGATGGATGCTGGGCGCCAAGAAGCCGTCCGATCTGTCAAAATCACCGTGTCGAGGAATGAGACCGTGTCCGAGAGGACCGTCTCTTGAAAACTCCTTTTATCGATCGTCGTGATTTTCTCAGAAGCGCAGGCGTTGGCTTTGTTGCCGCGATGGCGCCTTCGGCATGGGCAAGGACGCTTAGCACGGACGCGGTCTTCGCCACGGCGTTCGTCAAGCGCGACGGCAGCTATGGCGCGGCGATCCTGTCCGAGGCCGGCAAGGTGCTGCATGCTATCGACCTGCCCGCTCGCGGTCACGACGTCACCTTCGATCCGGTGTCGCAGCGCTCCGTGGTCTTTGCCAGGCAGCCCGGCACGTTCGCGGTTGTGTTCGACCACACCGGCCGCGACATGCCGCTGACCATTGCCAGCGTCAGTGGCCGGCATTTCTTCGGCCACGGTGTGTTTTCGGCCGACGGTGCGCTGCTCTACGCCACCGAGAACGATTTCGACAATGCCGCCGGCGTGGTCGGCGTCTATGACGCGCGTGCGAAATTCAAGCGCATCGGTGAGTTCCCGACCTACGGCATGGGTTCGCACGAGCTCCTGCTGCTGGGCGACGGCAGGACGATTGCCGTCGCCAATGGCGGCATCGAGACGCATCCGGATTATGGCCGCGCCGAGCTCAACATCGCGACGATGAAGCCATCCTATGTTCTGGTCGACCGCCTTACCGGCGATCTCGTCGAAAAGCACGAACTGCCGCCGGGGCTGCACCAGCTTTCGATCCGTCACATGGATCTCGACCGGTCCGGCACGGTCTGGTTCGGCTGCCAGTACAGAGGGCCGGGCACCGATCGTCCGCTGCTGGTCGGCCGCGCCGCGCGCGGCAAGGAATTGCAACTGCTTGACATGCCGCAAGACGTGCTCTCCGGCTTCAGGAACTATATCGGCTCGGTCGCCGCCAACCCCGCCGCAGGCACCGTCGCGGTGTCCTCGCCGGAAGGCAACTCGCTTGCGGTGATCGATGCGGCCAGCGGCCGGATCGTCGCCACCAATGCATTGGCCGAGGTCTGCGGCGTGGCGCCCGACGGGACGAGCTTCATGGCGACGACCGGCACCGGAGAAATCCTCGAAGCGGGCGGCGCGACACGGTCCGAACCGGACTATGTCTGGGACAATCACATGCTGCGCATCGAACAGGTCGGATAAGTGCTTCCGGCACCGGTTCACCGACGGTTGCGTTCGCCAGACGTTACCGCCTTCAGGCGAGGGGGCGAAGCGAAGCCGCCAAGCGATTTGTGCATTATCCCCTTGCGGGGATGAGCCATGGCAGGCACAGGGAAATTGTTTTTCGAATCCCTGTGCCCAAGCGGGTGCTCCAACCGGCCGCCTCATGAAGTTGCTTGCCATCGACTGTGCCGCCAATCTCTGCGCCGCCTGTGTCTACGACGCGGCGGCCGGGAAGGAGCTTGGCCGTTCGGTGCTCGATCTCGGAAAGGGCCATGCCGAGCATTTGATGGCCGTGATCGAAGAGGCGTTGAAGACCGGCGGCGCCGACTATGCCGGCCTCGGCGCCATCGCGGTCTCCACCGGCCCGGGCTCCTTCACCGGACTGCGCGTCGGCGTCTCGGCGGCGCGGGGCCTGGCGCTGGCGCTGAAAATCCCGGCAGTCGGGGTGACGACGCTGGAAGCGCTGGCGGCGCAAGCGAACGAGACATTTCCCGGCCGCGCCGCGCTGGCCACGCTCGACGCCGGGCGCGAGGAGATCCACGCCGCGCTTTATGACGAAGTGTCGGTTCTGCGCTATGGTCCGGCCGTGATCACGCTTTCGCAAGCCGTCGCCATGGTGGCGGATAGTTCTCCGGTTCTTGCCGGCACGGCGGCCACGCAAATCGCCGCGTCGGCCGGGCGCGCGCTCGACATCGGCCCGACAAGTGCCACGGCCGACATCGCTCTCTATGCTCGGCTGGCCGCGATCAAAGGCGAAGGCGAAAAGCCGAAACCGCTCTATCTGCGCGGCGCCGACGCAAAACCGCAGGCCGGGTTTATTCTCGCAAGGCAAAAAAACTGATGCGCATTCCTTTCCTCCAGCCGCGCCGCAGGGACTTTGCGCTCGAGCCGCTGACGATTGCCGACAGCGCGGCCTTGTCGGTGCTGCATCGCGAGGATTTCGTCCGGCCGTGGAGCGATGACGAATTCGCCGCACTGCTCGAGCAGGACACGGTGTTCGGCTATGCCGCGCGCGAGACCGGACAGGGTGCCAAGCCGCCGGTCGGCTTCGTGCTGGCGCGCCTGGCTGCCGGCGAAGGCGAGATCCTGACTGTCGCGGTGGCGCGCTCCCATCGCCGCCAGGGGCTCGGCTGGCAATTGATGGACGCGGTGCTGCGCGAACTGCATGCGCAGCGCGCCGAGGCGCTTTTTCTCGAAGTCGACGAGACCAACGTCGCCGCGATCGCGCTCTACCGGCGGCTGGGATTCCGCGAGGTCGGCAAACGTGCCAACTATTACAGATCGCCCGAGCACGGCCCGACCGGAGCGCTTGTTATGCGCCGCGATCTTCGCTAGCGCATCGGCCCGAAAATCGGAACCGATTTTCGGAAAGCACGATGCGTAGATTCAAAAGTGTTAGAGCGTACTTTGTGCGTCCAATTGGACGCGTCGCTCTAGCCAGAACTATGGGCAGGGCCAAGAGCGTATGATCGGAAAAATCAGGATTTTCCTGGCACTGGGCCTGGTTGTCGTAGGATCGTTGATCCTCGTGCCGTTGCAGATCCTGTCGATGAAGACCGGGCTCTGGCGCGAGACTTTCATCCTGAAGATCTGGCACCGGCTCATCATCCGGGCGCTGGGCATGCGTATCCATGTCAAGGGGTCCCTGTCCAGCCAGCGTCCTCTATTGATCGCATCGAACCACATCTCCTGGACCGACATCATGGTGCTGGGGTCGATGGTCGATGTGACGTTCATCGCCAGGGCTGACATGGCCGGCTGGCCATTGATCGGCATGTTGTCAAAGCTGCAGCGCACCGTCTTCATCGAGCGCGAGCGCAAGCGTTCGTCGGGCGACCAGGCGAGCGAGATCGCCAGCCGCATGGCCAAGGGCGACGCCATGGTGCTGTTTGCCGAAGGTTCGACTAGCGATGGCAACATGATCTTGCCGTTCAAGAGCACGCTGTTCGGGGCCGCCTCGATGGCGATTTCGGAAGGGGCGGCCGAAAAGGTCTTCATTCAGCCGGTGGCGATCGTCTACACGCGCCTGCACGGCGTGCCGCTCGGCCGCAGGCACCGGCCGATTGCCGCCTGGATCGGTGACGAGGATTTGATGCCGCATCTCAAGGTTCTGATGGCAGAGGGCGGGCTCGATGTCGAAGTGCATTTCGGCGAGCCGATTGCCTTTTCCAAGGGCTCCAACCGCAAGGAAGCGGCAAGGCTGATGGAAAGTCAGGTGCGTGATATGGCGCAGGCGGCGCTCGCCGATCCGCGCCCGAGCCGGTAGCCGGAAAAGCTCCGGCCAGAATCGTCTGTTTTTTGTCACCAAAAGGCGTTAGAAGCCGCCGGATGGAACTGAACACGATAGAACGGGACGACATCGAAAGCGCGGCCGAAAGTGCGGTCGTACCATCTGCCGCGACCAGGAAGGTCTTCGTCAAGACCTATGGCTGCCAGATGAATGTCTATGATTCGCAGCGCATGACCGACGCGCTGGCCGCTGACGGCTATGTGGCGACGGATACCATCGGTGAAGCCGATCTGGTGCTGCTCAACACCTGCCATATCCGCGAGAAGGCGGCCGAGAAGGTCTATTCCGAACTCGGCCGCATTCGTGAGATAAAGGCCGAACGGGCTCGGGCCGGCCGCGAGATGCTGGTCGGTGTCGCCGGCTGCGTGGCGCAGGCCGAGGGCTCCGAGATCATCCGCCGCTCGCCGGCGGTCGATCTGGTCATCGGCCCGCAGACCTATCACCGGCTGCCCGACGTGCTGGCGCGGGTGCGCGGCGGCGAAAAGATCGTCGAGACCGACTACGCCATCGAAGACAAGTTCGAGCATCTGCCGCAGCCGAAAAGCGCCGAGATCATCAGGCGCGGCGTCACCGCGTTCCTGACCGTTCAGGAGGGCTGCGACAAGTTCTGCACCTTCTGCGTCGTGCCCTATACCCGAGGCTCGGAAGTGTCGCGGTCGGTGGCGCAGATCGTCGCCGAGGCCGAGCGGCTGGCGCAAGCCGGCGTGCGCGAGGTGACGCTGCTTGGCCAGAACGTCAATGCCTGGCATGGCGAAGGTGAAAACGGCGAGGAATGGGGTCTTGGCCGCCTGCTGTTCCGGCTGGCCGAGATTCCCGGGCTGGCGCGGTTGCGCTACACCACCAGCCATCCGCGCGACATGGACGACGAATTGATCGCCGCTCATCGTGACTTGCCGGCGCTGATGCCCTATCTGCATTTGCCTGTGCAATCCGGCTCCGACCGCATACTCAAGGCGATGAACCGCAGGCATACGGCAAAGGACTATCTGACGCTGCTCGACCGGATCCGCGCCGCACGGAGCGATATCGCGCTTTCGGGCGACTTTATTGTCGGCTTTCCCGGCGAGACGGATGCGGATTTCGAGGCGACGATGGACCTTGTCCGCCAGGTGAACTATGCCTCGGCCTTCTCGTTCAAATATTCGCCGCGCCCCGGCACGCCGGGCGCCGAGATGGCCGATCATGTGCCGGAAGCCGTCAAGGACGAGCGCCTGCAGCGACTGCAGGCGCTGCTGCTGAAGCAGCAGCAGGATTTCGGCGCGAGCCTGGTCGGCAGCATCATAGACACGCTGATCGAGAAGCCGGGCCGCCAAGCCGGCCAGAAGGTCGGCCGCTCGCCGTGGCTGCAGCCGGTTATTGTTGATGAAAAGTCCGGCGAAATCGGTGAGATTATCCAGGTACGAATCACGAAGACGGGTTACAACAGCCTGTTCGCCGAATTGGCCTGAAGGTCTCGGCAGATGAGGAGAGACGGTTGAGCGCTGCGGAAGTGAAGAACCTGCCCCAGAACCTACCTTCGGGGGCTTCGGATATGGCGCACATCGTTCTGACTTTCGACAACAACAAGCTTGCCAGCGCCCTTTATGGCCAGTTCGACGAGAATCTCGCCAGGCTCGAGCAGAAGCTTGGCGTCGATATCCGCTCGCGAGGCAACCAGCTGACCATCAAGGGCTCCGCCTCGGCCGCCGAGCAGGCGCGTCGCGCCCTGGATAATCTCTACGGCATTCTCCAGAAGGGCGCTGACATCGGCCAGTCTGACGTCGACGGCGCCGTGCGCATGGCGATCGCCGCCGACGACCAGCTGACGCTGCCGACGCTGGAGCGCAAGGGCAAGGTGTCCGCCGCCCAAATATCGACGCGCAAGAAGACGATCTATGCCCGTTCGCTCAACCAGGACGCTTATATGCGCGCGCTGGAGCGGTCCGAACTCGTCTTCGGCATCGGTCCGGCTGGCACGGGAAAAACCTTCCTGGCGGTGGCGCATGCGGCGATGCTGCTCGAACGTGGCATGGTCGAGCGCATCGTGCTGTCGCGGCCGGCCGTCGAGGCCGGCGAGCGGCTCGGCTTCCTGCCCGGCGACATGAAGGAGAAGGTCGATCCCTATCTGCGGCCGCTCTACGACGCGCTTTACGAGATGATGCCGGCCGACAAGGTCGAGCGGGCGATTGCCGCCGAGGTGATCGAGATCGCGCCGCTGGCTTTCATGCGCGGCCGCACGCTGGCGCACTCCGCCGTCATCCTCGATGAGGCGCAGAACACCACGCCGATGCAGATGAAGATGTTCCTGACCCGTCTCGGCGAGAATTCTCGCATGATCGTCACCGGCGATCCGACCCAGATCGATCTGCCGCAAAACACCAAGTCCGGTCTGGTCGAGGCGCTCAGGATCCTCGACGGCGTCACCGGCATGGTGACGGTGCGCTTCAACGAAGGCGACGTCGTCAGGCATCCGCTGGTCGCCGAGATCGTCAAGGCCTACGACCGCGACGGCAAGCTGGCGAGGGGCCTAGGCGCCGAAAGCTGATGATGCGGCCGCATGGCTGAGGACAAAAAGTCTGTAGGCGGGGATCTTTCGGTTCCCGTCGACATCGATATAGCGGTCGAAGCGGGCGACTGGCCGGAAGAGGCTGCGCTGACGCGGCTAGTCGATCGCGCCGTTGCCGCTGCGTTTGCCGAAATCGGCGTAGCCGGCCGTTCCGAACTCAGCATCGTTTTTTCTGACGACGTCCATATCCGCAGTCTCAATGCGGGTTGGCGCGGCAAGGACAAACCGACCAACGTCCTGTCTTTCCCGGCTTTTCCGCTTGCCAAGGGCGGTCCGCTGTCCCCCATGCTGGGCGACATCGTACTGGCCGCCGAGACGGTCGCGCGGGAAGCCGCACTGGAAGACAAGCCTGTCGAGAACCATATCATCCATCTCGTCATCCACGGCCTGCTGCATTTGCTGGGCTACGATCACGAGACCGACGCCGAGGCCGAGGAAATGGAAGCCGTTGAACGCGCAGCGCTTGCGAGGCTTGCCATTCCCGATCCCTACGCGTAACTAAAAAGATCAAATGACCGGACGACGATGAACGACAAACCTGAGACTGCCGCCCGCCCAGACGCCGGCAGTGCAACCAAGCCATCCGAACAGACGGAAGAGGGCTCTAGTCCGAGTACCACGACCGGTAGCTTCGCCAGCGAGCCATTGTCTGCCGGTCCTTCCCTGTTCGATCGCGTGCTCGGCCTGTTCAGGCAACGCAACGGCACCAGCCTGCGCGAGGAGATCGCCGACGCGCTTGCCGAAACCGCGAGCGATGCCGGCGCCTTTTCGCCCGGCGAACGGGCCATGCTCAACAACATCCTGCGCTTGCGCGAGGTGCGCGTCGAGGACGTCATGGTGCCGCGCGCCGACATCGAGGCGGTCGAGATCACGACGAACCTGGGCGATCTTCTGGGGCTGTTCGAGCAGTCCGGCCATTCCCGCATGCCGGTCTATTCGGAGACGCTCGACGACCCGCGCGGCATGGTCCACATCCGCGACGTGCTCGCGCACATCACCAAGATCGCCCGCGTCAGAAAGGGCAGGACGACCAGGAAAACCGCCGCCGCCACGCTTCTCGATCTCGCCAAGGTCGATCTCACGCGCACCATAGGCGACCTGACCCTGATCCGCCCGGTGCTTTTCGTGCCGCCGTCGATGCTCGCCTCCGATCTCATGGGGCGGATGCAGGCGATGCGAACCCAGATGGCGCTGGTCATCGACGAATACGGCGGCACCGACGGTCTGGTCTCGCTCGAGGATATCGTCGAGATGGTGGTCGGCGACATCGAGGACGAGCATGACGAGGACGAGCCGATGATCACCCAGACCAGCGAGGGCGTGTTCGTCGTCGACGGCAAGGCCGAGATCGACGATGTCGCCAAGATGATCGGCGAGGATTTCGCCGCCGGCGAGCATGGCGAATATGTCGACACGATCGGCGGCATGATCTTCAACACGCTTGGCCGGGTTCCGGCCCGCGGCGAAGTGGTGCAGGCCATTCCTGGCTTCGAATTCCATGTGCTCGACGCCGATCCGCGCCGCGTCAAGCGCGTGCGCATCATGGAGACCCAGAAGGGCGAGCGCCGCCGGCGCGCCGTTCGCGCCGAGCAGGCTGGATAGACGCCGCTCGCCCGATGACGGTCGAGGATCCGTTCAAGCACGCAACCTTGGGCTCAGGTATATTCTAAAAGGATCCGCGCGCCGCACTGATCTGGCTTGAAAAGGCTTTCGGCTTCGAGCCGAGCATGGTGGTCAGCGACGCTTACGGCAGGCTGGTCCATTCCGAGATGCGGTTCGGTGACGCTCCGTTCCATGCGACGAGGCTGAGCGGCTAGGCGAGCTGCAGATCGAAGGCTGGCACCGATATCGTCTCGTCTGAGTTTCAGTAATGGGTGGACCGGTGCTCTGGGAGAATATCTGATGTCGTGGAAACTCGATGAGATCGTGGAAACGTCTGCGGGTGCTGTGGCAGCGGGTCGATTTGGCAGGGGGCCTGCGCTCGTGCTGGCACACGGCTGGCCGTGGTCTTCATTCTCATGGCATCGGATTATTCCAGACCTTGCAAGGCGGTATCGTGTTCATTGGTACGATATGCCCGGATACGGGCGATCCGCCAAAGCCGCGGAGCAGCGCACCTCACTCGATGTGCAAGGAGAAGTATTCGCCGAGATGCTTGCGCATTGGGACCTTGAGCAGCCTATGGTCGTTGCCCATGATTTTGGCGGAGCGACGACGCTACGGGCGCATTTGCTGCATGGCTGCGACTTCGAACGGTATGTCCTGATGAATGTCGTCGCCATGCGCCCTTGGGGATCGGAGTTCTTCGATCATGTCGGTCGCCATGTGGATGCCTTTCTGGGCCTGCCGCCGCATATCCACAGGGCGGTCGTGGAGGCATATATCAAAGGGGCGATCGCAAATGACATCGATATCGGAGATTTCGAAAAACTTGTCGAGCCGTGGCTTGCCGAGGAAGGACGAGGAAGCTTCTATCGGCAATTCGCGCAAGCCGACGAAAAATATACCGCCGAAGTCGAGCCGGCGTTCGGGGAAATTCGGTGTCCGGTAAAGATAATCTGGGGCAAGGACGATCCATGGATCCCGCTGGAGCGAGGCGAAGCGCTTCATGCGCTGATCCCGCAGGCATCGTTCGAAACGCTGCCTGGCGTCGGTCACCTACCGCAGCTCGAAGCCCCGGATCTCGTCCTGGAGCGGCTGAACGCATTTCTATCACGCGCATCCTAGTGATATACCGGCAGGCGATGCCTGCGCGACAATTCATATGCGACGCTTGTCTTGTCTTGCCGGCGTCAGTCGCCCCACCTATCCAGCAGACCTTAGAGAGTTGAAGCTTGAGTCGTCGTTCATCTATCCAGACTGTGAGCCAAAAACGACCATTGTCGGACGTCCGCAAGGAGTCGATCGCCGAAATTCAATCCGCAGGCTAGCTGAAGCGGTAGCGTTTGGAGCGCGGACTGCGGCCTGATAAATCTTCTGCCGTGATTCGCACGACTCGGAAGCATTGATGAAGCGCCTGGCCGGTCGGATAATTCTGCTATGGGGTTGGCGTCGCGCGCTTGTGGCGTTTCTTGCCGGCGCGCTGGCGGTTCTTGCCCAAGCGCCTTACGATTTCTTCGCCGTCTGTTTTATTTCGTTTCCGCTGCTGGTCTGGCTCCTTGACGGCGCGACCGGCGAAGTTTCCGATGGCTGGTTCCGGCGTTTGCGGCCGGCCTTCGCCATCGGCTGGTGGTTCGGCTTCGGCTATTTTCTCGCCGGCCTGTGGTGGATCGGCTCGGCACTTCTGGTCGAAGCCGACAGTTTCGCCTGGGCGCTTCCCTTCGCAGTGGTCGGAATTCCGCTGGCGCTCGCCTTTTTCTACGGCTTCGCGACAGCGGTTGCCCGGCTGCTGTGGAGCAACGACATCGGCCGCATCGCTGCCCTTGCCTTCGGCTTTGGCCTGGCGGAATGGCTGCGCGACTTTCTGTTCACCGGCTTTCCCTGGAATGCCGTCGGCTACGCGGCGATGCCGGTGCCCTTGCTTATGCAGAGCGCGTCGGTGACCGGCATGGTCGGCATGAACGCGCTGGCGGTCTTCGTCTTTGCATTGCCGGCCCTGCTTGCGGCGCGCCGGCATGTCCGGCTGGGGGCTGCACTGCTTGCCGTTCTCGTCGTGGCCCATGTCGGCTTCGGCTATATCAGGCTTGCTGTTCCCGAGCAGCCGGCGGAACGCAACCTCGACGTCCGCATCGTGCAGCCGTCCGTCGACCTCAGCGAGAAGTGGGACGCTTCGGTGCCCGACCGGATATTCGCTACGCTGATGGGACTTTCGGCCAAGGCGCCGGAGACCGGCCCGGAGACTGGCCACGACAAGCCGCAATTGATCCTGTGGCCAGAAACGTCCGTGCCGTTTTTTTTCGCCGAACGTCCCGATGCGCTGACCGCGCTGGGAGAGATGCTTGGCGAGGGCCAGATGCTGATCGCCGGCGTCGTCCGGGAGGAGGGCGGCTCGGCGGCAGATGCCGACAGGCGGTACTACAATTCGGTGGTGGCGATCGATGACAAAGGTGAAATCGCAGATGCCGTCGACAAGGTTCATCTGGTGCCCTTTGGCGAATATCTGCCTTTTGCCGACCTGCTTGGCCGCTTCGGGCTCAAACAGCTCGTCGCCGGGCCGACAACCTACGCGGCGGGCAATGAGCGCCATCCGATCGCGCTGCCCGACGGTATCCGCGTGCTTCCGTTCATTTGCTATGAAGTCATCTTTCCCGATCTGGTGGCGGTTGACGCAACGTCAGCCGAGCTTATTGTGAATGTCACGAACGACGCGTGGTTCGGTGATACGCCGGGCCCATACCAGCATTTCAGGCAAGCGCAGATTCGTGCCGTGGAGAACGGGGTGCCCTTGTTGCGCGCAGCCAATAACGGCATCTCCGCTGTCGTCGATCCGCGCGGGCGCATCCTCGACGCGCTGGCGATCGACGCACGCGGAGCTATTGATGTCCATGTGCCGATTTCCAATCAAGCCATCGTTTCTTCCAGCCAAAGACGCATTAACGGGCTGCTGATCTTGTTGCTGTTTGCCCTGGCCGCTTTCACATTCAATGTAAGGCAAAGGCTACGGGCGAATTGACAGTCGACACATTAGAAACTCATACTGTAACGGCCTGAAATTTCTCGAAGTCGGTACGTCGTTGTGTTGGGGCACTGGCCGCCGGCTTCGTTTGGGCAGAAAAAACACAAAAAGCCGGAAAAATTCGGCGAGGAAAAAATGGCAGAAGAAAATAAGAAGAAGCCGAATCCTATCGACATCCATGTCGGAAGTCGCATCAGGCTTCGTCGCAATATGTTGGGAATGAGTCAGGAGAAGCTGGGCGAGAACCTCGGCATAACGTTTCAGCAGATACAGAAATACGAAAAGGGGACCAATCGCGTTGGTGCCAGCCGTTTACAGGCAATCGCCTCGATACTCGGCGTTCCTGTCGCTTTCTTTTTCGAGGACGCGCCGGGCCAGGAGACCGTGGGCAACCGCGGATTTGCCGAGGATACATCAATGGCTTTTGCCGTCGAATTCTGCGGCAGTCCTGAAGGTCTTCAACTCAACCGGGCCTTCGTCAAGATCGCCGACGTGAAGATACGCCGCAAGATCATCGAGCTTGTAAAGGCCCTTTCCACCGACGAAGTCGATTGACTGGCCGATTGATTTGGCCGTTGTAAAGCCGGAAATGGCGGCGCCGCGATAGCGGGGCAGGCAAATTCTCGCGATCTCGCCCATCGTGGAATTACATCCCATGGGCATGCTGGAGAGCGGATCGATTTTGCTCGACACCCATGCTCAAAGTCTTTTTCATCAACATGCTGAAGCTAAGCAACGTGTTGGAGCTGAGCGCGCTTGCGGCATCCTGCCGCCGGTCACAGTGGTACAAGATAATAGCGCGATTTTCATGCCAGAATGACCGCACCGCTTGACGAGCGCCGCCCGGCACAGCTAACACGTGGCGCGCCAATCGGCAGCGTGCCGATATTTTTTCAAGAGGGGACACCCGTGACGCGGCAAAACTATCTATTCACCTCGGAATCCGTTGCCGAGGGTCATCCCGACAAGGTCTGCGACCGTATCTCCGACGAGATCGTCGATCTGGTCTATCGCGAGGCCAGAAAGACCGGCATGGACCCCTGGAAGGTCCGCGTCGCCTGCGAAACGCTGGCCACCACGAATCGCGTCGTCATCGCCGGCGAGGTCCGCGTCCCCGAGACCCTGCTCAAGAAGGACAAGGCCGGCAACATCCTGATGGATGCCGCCGGTCATCCGCTCGTCAATCCGGCGAAGTTCAAGTCGGCCGCCCGCAAGGCGATCCGCGAAATCGGCTATGAACAGGCCGGTTTCCACTGGAAGACGGCAAAGATCGAGGTTCTGCTGCACGGCCAGTCGCCGGATATCGGCCAGGGCGTCGACAATGCCTCCGACCGGCAAGGCGAGGAAGGGGCCGGCGACCAGGGCATCATGTTCGGCTATGCCTGCCGCGAGACGCCGGATCTGATGCCGGCGCCGATCTACTACAGCCACAAGATCCTCGAATTGCTGGCCGCCGCGCGCCATGAGGGTAACGGCGATGCCGGCCGGCTCGGGCCGGACGCCAAGAGCCAGGTCACCGTCCGCTATGTCGACGGCAAGGCCGCGGAAGTGACGCAAATCGTGCTGTCCACCCAGCATCTCGACGCCAGCTGGGATTCGAAGAAGGTCCGCAACGTCGTCGAACCCTATATCCGTGAGGCGCTGGGCGAGCTGAAGATCGCCGACAGCTGCAACTGGTACATCAACCCAACGGGCAAGTTCGTCATCGGCGGGCCCGACGGCGACGCCGGCCTGACCGGGCGCAAGATCATCGTCGACACTTACGGCGGTGCTGCGCCCCATGGCGGCGGTGCTTTTTCCGGCAAGGACACCACCAAGGTCGACCGTTCCGCAGCCTATGCGGCACGATATCTCGCCAAGAACGTGGTGGCGGCCAAGCTCGCCGACCGCTGCACCATTCAGCTTTCCTATGCCATTGGCGTCGCCCAGCCGCTGTCGGTCTATGTCGACCTGCACGGCACCGGCAAGGTCGATGAGGCAAAGCTCGAGCAGGCGCTGCGCACCGTGATGGACCTGTCGCCGTCCGGCATCCGCCGTCACCTCGATCTGAACAGGCCGATTTACGCCAAGACGTCGTCTTATGGCCATTTCGGCCGCACGGCCGGCCGCGACGGGTCCTTCTCCTGGGAAAAGACCGACCTCGCCAAGGCGCTCAAGGATGCACTCGCCGAAGCGCCCGCCGAAGCAGTCGCGGCCTAGCCGCGGCGTCCATTGATCCGAAAGACATGGATCCGAAAGTCCGGCCAAGCCGTGCGACCGAGGCATTTTTCGGTCGCCGGCGCGGCAAGACCATCCGTCCGCAGCAGGCGGCGGCACTGGAAAGCGGCTTCAGCATCTACCGGCTCGATCTGACGGCCGGACCGCCGGCCGAATTGCGCAGCCTGTTCAAAGCCGATGTCCGCGCCATTCATCTCGAAATTGGTTTCGGCGGCGGCGAGCACCTGCTGCATCGGGCGACGGCGGCTCCTGAGACCGGTTTTGTCGGAGTCGAGCCTTTCGTCAACGGCATGGCCAAGATGATGATGGCGGTCAGGGAACGGCCGCTTGCCAATCTTCGGGTCTATGACGACGACGCCACGCGCCTGCTCGACTGGCTCCCGCAAGCCTCGCTCGACGGCATCGACCTGCTCTATCCCGATCCCTGGCCGAAGAAGAAACATTGGAAACGACGCTTCGTCAGTCCGGTCAATCTCGACCGTTTCGCGCGCGTCCTGAAGTCGGGCGGAAAATTCCGTTTTGCTTCCGATATCGATAGCTATGTGAACTGGACGCTGCTGCATTGCCGGGCACATGATGCGTTTGCGTGGCAGGCTGAAGAGGCAGCCGACTGGCAGCGGCCCTATGAGGGTTGGCCGGGTACACGCTACGAGGCGAAAGCCGTTCGCGAAGGCCGTCGACCGGCCTACCTCACCTTCGTCCGAAGATAGACATGTTGCGTTAAGCTGCGCACATCGTGCGCTTTGCCGTCGACGAGGACCAAAGACGTCCTCGCCCTGCGTCGCCGGTCTTAGAAGCGACCGATCTTGTTGAAGGCGGCCGGATCCATGCCGAGATTGCGCAGATCGCGCGCGCGTGGCTTGCGGCCGGCTTCAACGGCGTGCGAAGCGGCGACGGCGCTGCCGAACACGGTGAAGAAATCGCCGATGGCCGAGAAAACCTTGCGGTTGGTCATGATTATGCCCTTTCGCCTGCTGCGATGCGTGATTGAATTTGTGCAGCGCAACATAGATAGGCGCGTATTGCCTGATCTCACAGGGACGTTGCCGCATGGCCGCCATGCGCTCTGTGCAACGCTGCCGCCTCCGGCCCTTTTCGACCCAGCCCTGCATGAGCCCTGCATGCGGACTTGAAACAACGGCCGCGATCGTCTATATCAGCCTCAAATTCTTGGTCGGTATGGCGAAGAGTGGGTCCACCCGGTCCCGCTCTTTTTTATTACCTTCCGACCGCCAATGAAGCGACAGGAATCGAATGACTGCAACGGTACCCGACAGCGACGACCGCATCATCCGCGAAAGCGGCGTCGATGCGCGCATCGCGCTGATCGTGCAGCCGGTGCTGCGTGCCATCGGCTTTCGCCTAGTCAGGGTGCATCTGACAGGCCAGAACGGGCTGACGCTGCAGATCATGGCCGAACGCGAGGACGGCACCATGACCGTCGAGGATTGCGAAGAGGTCAGCCGGGCAGTGTCGCCGGCGCTTGATGTCGATGATCCGATCGAAAAGGCGTATCATCTCGAAGTGTCGTCGCCGGGAATCGACCGGCCGCTGGTCCGCAAGTCAGATTTCGCGACCTGGACGGGTCATCTGGTGAAGATGGAAACCTCGGTCCTTGTCGCCGACCGCAAGCGCTTCAAGGGCAAGATCGCCGAGAGCGACGCGGATGGCGTGCTGATCGAGCGCGACAAGGCGGCTTATGGCGAACAGCCGACGGTGCGCGTGCCCTACGATGCGATTGCCGAAGCACGGCTGATCCTGACCGACGACCTTATCCGCGACGCACTGTCGAAGGACAACAGAGCGCGCAAGGAAGCCAAGAAGCGCCGCGGCGAACCCGAAGACGCGCCAGACGGCGCAGAGGCGGGCGCGGAAGATGAAACCGAACAGGAAATGTGATTGGGCTGCCGGGCGCAAAGGCTCGGCAATAAGCTCGGGAGAAAAAAGATGGTTGTAAGCGCAAACAGGCTTGAACTGCTGCAGATCGCCGATGCGGTCGCGCGTGAAAAGTCGATCGACAAGTCGATCGTCATCGCCGCCATGGCCGATGCGATCCAGAAGGCGGCGCGCTCGCGCTATGGCCAGGAAACCAACATCCGTGCCGACATCAATCCGAATACCGGCGAGATGAAGCTGCAGCGGCTGATGGAAGTGGTCGAGAAGGTCGACGACTATGCGACGCAGATCGCCATTTCCTCGGCGCGCGAGCGTAATCCCGACGCCCAGCTCGGTGACTTCATTGCCGAACAGCTGCCGCCGATGGATTTCGGCCGGATCGCCGCCCAGTCGGCCAAGCAGGTCATCGTGCAGAAGGTGCGCGAGGCCGAGCGTGACCGTCAGTATGACGAGTACAAGGACCGCATCGGCGAGATCGTCAACGGCACCGTCAAACGCGTCGAATACGGCAATGTCATCGTCGATCTCGGCCGTGGCGAGGCGATCATCCGCCGCGACGAGCTGATCCCGCGCGAGAACTACAAATACGGCGATCGCGTCCGCGCCTATGTCTATGACGTGCGTCGCGAGCAGCGCGGTCCGCAGATATTCCTGTCACGCACCCATCCGCAGTTCATGGCGAAGCTGTTCACCATGGAAGTGCCGGAAATCTACGACGGCATCATCGAGATCAAGTCGGTCGCCCGCGATCCGGGTTCGCGAGCCAAGATCGCCGTCATCTCGCGTGACAGTTCCATCGATCCGGTCGGCGCCTGCGTCGGCATGCGCGGCAGCCGCGTTCAGGCGGTGGTCGGCGAGTTGCAGGGCGAGAAGATCGACATCATTCCGTGGTCGCCTTCGGCCGCTTCCTTCATCGTCAACGCGCTGCAGCCGGCGGAAGTCGCCAAGGTCGTGCTCGACGAGGACGCCGAACGCATCGAGGTCGTGGTGCCGGACGACCAGCTGTCGCTGGCCATCGGCCGCCGCGGCCAGAACGTCCGGCTCGCCTCGCAGCTCACCGGCTGGGATATCGATATCCTGACGGAGCAGGAAGAGAGCGAGCGCCGTCAGAAGGAGTTCGTCGAACGCTCGGCTCTGTTCATGGATGCGCTCAACGTCGACGAGATGGTCGGCCAGGTGCTCGCCTCCGAAGGCTTCACCAGCGTCGAGGAAGTCGCCTATGTCGATGCCGACGAGATCGCGTCGATCGACGGCTTCGACGAGGACACCGCCTCGGAAATCCAGGCCCGCGCCCGCGAGTATCTGGAGAAGATCGAAGCCGAGCATGACGAGAAGCGCAAAGCGCTGGGCGTCAAGGACGAGCTGCGTGAGATCCCCGGCGTGACCACCGCCATGATGGTGACGCTCGGCGAGGATGGCGTGAAGACGATCGAGGATTTCGCCGGCTATGCGGCCGATGACCTGACCGGCTGGAAGGAACGCAAGGACGGCGAGACGAAGGTCTTCCCGGGCGTGCTCGCCAGTCACGGCGTGTCGCGCGCCGATGCCGAGCAGATGGTTCTGGCTGCCCGCCTCAAGGCCGGCTGGATCACCGAAGACGAGCTTGCAGCCGAAGACGTGACGGCTGACGAAGCCGTTGGTGCGTGAGGTGAAACCGCATCGCACACAACCCGCCCTTGGACGAGATGAACGATCGCACTTGCATCGTCACGCGCAGACAGGCCGAACCGGATGAAGTGATCCGTTTCGTCGTCGGTCCGGATTCGGCCGTCGTTCCGGATATCAAGAAAAACCTGCCCGGCCGCGGTTGCTGGGTGACCGCCGACCGCTTACATATTGAAAAGGCGGCAGCGAAGAACCTGTTCGCTCGCGCCTTCAAGGCGCAGGTGACTGTGCCGACCGATCTCGGCGGCATGGTCGACGGGCTGCTTTCCAGATACGCTCTGGGCATGCTCGGTCTTGCCCGCAAGGCAGGCGCGATCGCGCTCGGCGCCACCAAGGTCGAGAGCGCGGTGCGTGGTGGGCTGGCGCTCTTCGTGTTGCACGCGACCGAAGCGTCAGATGACGGCGTCCGCAAGATCAGCCAGGCGCGACGGGCAACCGTCCACCTCGGCGGCCCCGCCATCCACGCCTACAAACTTTTCTCCGAGGCCGAGTTGAGCTTGGCATTGGGGGGTACAAATGTGATACATGCTGCCGTTCTCGCGGGAGACGCGGGCAGGGCGGTCCAGAAGCGCATGGTTGCGCTCGACCGGTATCGGGGCGGTTCCCCGGGCGATCTGGCAATGCTTGCGGCCGTTGCTGACGAAGATGATGCCGCAGAGGATATGGAATGAGCGATACGAAATCGGGCGACGACAAAACGTTGAGTGTTACGCCGAAGAAGACCTTGACGCTGAAGCGCCCCGGTATGGAACAGGGCACCGTGCGCCAGAGTTTCTCGCATGGCCGCACCAAGGCGGTCGTGGTCGAGACCAAGAAGCGCAAGTTCTCGCTGCCCGGCGACAAGCCGGAGCCGGCTTCTGCCCCTGTGTCCGTCTTCACGCCGAAGCCGCCGGTCGCGGCGGCGCCTGTTGTGCAGGAAGCGCCCAAGGCGCCGCCGCCTCCGCCGCCTGTCGAACGCGGCGGCATGGTGCTGAACGAATTGTCGCGCAATGAGATGGAGGCGCGCCGCCGGGCCCTTGAGGGGTCGAAGGTGCGCGACGTCGAGGATCGCCAGCGCGCCATCGACGAGGCTAAGCGCCGCGCCGAGGATGAAGAGCGCCGCCGTCGCGAGCGCGAGGAGTCCGCGCGCCGCCAGGCCGAGGAAGAAGCCCGGCTGCAGGCCGAGGCCGAGTCCCGCCGACGTGCCGAGGAAGAGGCGCGCCGCCGCGCGCCGCTGGCCGCCGAACTGGCGACAGTCGACGACGAGGACATCAAGCCGAAGCGGACCGGCGCCGGTGCCCCGGTGCGCCGTCCGGTCACGCCCGAAGTGGCGCGTCCGGCCAAGCCGACCAAGGGCGAGGAAGATCGCCGCCGCGGCAAGCTGACGCTGAATGCCGCACTTTCCGATGAGGATGCGCGTGCGCGTTCGCTGTCGTCGATGCGTCGGCGCCAGGAGAAATTCAAGCGCGCGCTGCATAATGAACCGCGCGAGAAAGTCATGCGCGAAGTGATATTGCCCGAAACCATCACCATCCAGGAACTGGCGCAGCGTATGTCCGAGCGCGCCGTCGATGTGGTCAAGTTTTTCATGAAACAGGGCCAGATCCTGAAGCCGGGCGACGTCATCGACGCCGACACGGCCGAGCTGGTCGCCACCGAATTCGGCCACACGGTTCGCCGCGTCGCCGAGTCCGACATTGAGGAAGGCCTGTTCAACATCGCCGATCGCCCAGAAGATCTGGAATCGCGGCCGCCGGTGGTAACGATCATGGGCCATGTCGACCACGGCAAGACATCGCTGCTCGACGCCATCCGCAATGCCAATGTCGTGTCCGGCGAGGCCGGCGGCATCACCCAGCATATCGGCGCCTATCAGGTCGAGAAGAACGGTCACAAGATCACCTTCATCGATACGCCCGGCCACGCCGCCTTCACGGCGATGCGCGCCCGTGGCGCGCAGGCGACAGACATCGCCATCCTCGTGGTGGCGGCCGACGACAGCGTAATGCCGCAGACGATCGAATCGATCAGCCATGCCAAGGCGGCCGGCGTTCCGATCATCGTGGCAATCAACAAGATCGACAAGCATGATGCCGACCCGCAGAAGGTGCGCTCGGAACTGCTGCGCCACGAAGTCTTCGTCGAATCGATGGGCGGCGAGGTGCTGGACGTCGAAGTGTCGGCGACCAAGGGCACCAATCTCGACAAGCTGCTCGAAGCGATCCTGCTGCAGGCCGAAATCCTCGACCTGAAGGCCAACCCGGACCGTACCGCCGAGGGCGTCGTCATCGAAGCCCAGCTCGACAAGGGCCGCGGTCCCGTCGCTACCGTGCTGGTCCAGACCGGCACGCTGATGCCCGGCGATATCCTCGTTGCCGGCAACGAATGGGGCCGGGTGCGCGCGCTGGTCAACGACCGCGGCGGGCAAATCAAGGAAGCGCCGCCGGCGATGCCGGTGGAGGTGCTCGGTCTGCAGGGAACACCGCAGGCCGGCGACCGCTTCGCCGTGGTCAACAATGAAGCCCGCGCCCGCGAGATCACCGAATACCGCCAGCGTCTGGCGCGCGAGAAGGCGGTGGCCAAGCATGCTGGCCAGCGTGGCTCGCTCGAACAGATGATGTCGCAGCTGCAGACGAGCGGGCTGAAGGAATTCCCGCTGGTCATCAAGGGTGACGTGCAGGGCTCGATCGAGGCGATCAACGCGGCGCTGGACAAGCTCGGCACCGACGAGGTGCGTGCGCGCATCGTCCATGCGGGTGCCGGCGGCATCACCGAAAGCGATGTGTCGCTGGCGGAAACCTCGGGTGCCGCGATCATCGGCTTCAACGTCCGTGCCAATGTGCAGGCGCGCGCGGCTGCCGCGGCGGCAGGCATCGAGATCCGCTACTACTCGATCATCTACAATCTCGTGGATGACGTGAAGGCGGCGCTCTCCGGCCTGCTGTCGCCGGAGCGTCGCGAGACCTTCATCGGCAATGCAGAGATCCTCGAGATCTTCGACATCACCAAGGTCGGCAAGATCGCGGGCTGCCGTGTCACCGAAGGCAAGGTCGAGCGCGGTGCGGGCGTTCGCCTGATCCGCGACAATGTCGTCATCCACGAAGGCACGCTGAAGACCCTGAAGCGCTTCAAGGACGAAGTGGCGGAGGTCCCGGGTGGCCAGGAATGCGGCATGGCCTTCCAGAACTACGAGGACATGCGCGTCGGCGACGTCATCGAGTGCTTCCGCGTCGAGATGGTGACCAGGACGCTCTGAGTTCGAGCGTCTTGAGTTCGAGCATCTACTGAGACCGGGCGGTGGTCGAAAGGCTGCCGCCCAAAGCATATGAGACATGCGGCGCGGTCCCATCCCGTGCCTCACGATTTCAGGATAGAGAAAAATGCCCCGTTCAACCACGTCAGGCCCATCCCAGCGCATGCTGCGTGTCGGCGAGCAGGTGCGGCACGCGCTGTCGGAAACTTTGCAGCGCGGCGAAATCCTCGATCCCTTGATCGAGAATGCCGTGGTGTCGGTCTCGGAAGTGCGCATGTCGCCCGATCTGAAGATCGCCACAGCCTTCGTCTCGCCGCTTGGCGCTGGTGATGCCAATGCGGTGGTCGAGGCGCTCAACAAGCATGCGAAATTCGTGCGCGGCCGCGTTTCCGGCGCGCTCCGGCAGATGAAGTACATGCCGGAATTCCGCTTCCGGCTCGACACCAGCTACGATAATTTCCAGAAGATCAACGAATTGTTGCACTCGCCCGAAGTGGCGCGCGATCTCGGCACAGATGCCCAGATTGACGACCAGAACAAAGACAGTGACAAGGACGAAAAATAGTGGCGCGTCGCGGCAAGAAGAAGGGCCGGCCGATCTCCGGCTGGCTGGTGCTGGACAAGCCCGTCGGCATGGGTTCGACCGAAGCCGTCTCCAAGATCAAATGGCTGTTCCAGGCTGAAAAGGCCGGCCACGCCGGCACGCTCGACCCGCTCGCTTCCGGCATGTTGCCGATTGCGCTCGGCGAAGCGACCAAGACCGTGCCCTATGTCCAGGATGGCGCCAAGGTCTACCGCTTCACGGTTGCCTGGGGTGAGGAGCGTTCGACCGATGACCTCGAAGGGCCGGAGACGAAAAGCTCCGACCAGCGTCCGGCAGAAGCCGATGTGCTTTTGCTGATGCCGAAATACACCGGGGTCATCATGCAGACGCCGCCGCAATTTTCGGCCATCAAGATCGCAGGAGCGCGCGCCTATGACCTCGCTCGCGACGGCGCGACGGTCGACATCCCGGCGCGGGAAGTCGAGATCGGCCGTCTCGATCTTATCGAGCACAGTGCTGATCGCACCATTTTCGAGGTCGAATGCGGCAAGGGCACCTATGTGCGCTCGTTGGCCCGCGACATGGGCCGCGACCTCGGCTGTTTCGGCCACATCGCCGAACTGCGCCGGATCGAAGTCGAGCCGTTCACGCAGGAAGATTTTGTCACCCTCGCCGAGCTGGAAGCCGCCCGCTTCGGCGAACAGGGCGATGAAGATTCGGATTCAGCGGACATGGTGCCAGTCGATTTCGACGCCATCGATGCGCTTCTGGTCGACACATCAGCCGCGCTCGACTGCCTGCCGCAGATCGCGATCAGCGACGACGCTGCAACAAAAATCCGCCTCGGCAATCCGGTCATCATCCGTGGCCGCGACGCGCCAGTGGAAGCCGAGGAAGCCTGCGCTACGGCGCGCGGCAAGCTGGTCGCCATCGGCGCCATCGAGCAAGGCATGTTCAAGCCGAAGCGGGTCTTTGCCGGGTGAGTCCCGTCGTCTAATCTCGATGAGACTTAAACATCCGAGGGGCACATGGCAAAGGCCGAGACGATCAAGAAGCGGGCGCCGGTGACAGCACGGCGGCCGCCGGTCGGCGCATCACCGGGCACACTGATCGCCGACCCGGCGGCGCGGCGTAGCGAACTGCGACTGACGCTGATGTCGCCCGACAAATTCGAGACAATCGAAAATGCCAGCATCGACGACGTCAACGCTCATTGCGACACATGGCCGGTCATCTGGCTCGACTGTACTGGTCTCGCCAACATCCCGCTGATCGAGGAGATCGGCCGGATTTTCAGCCTGCATCCGCTGGCGCTGGAAGACGTCGTCAACACCGGCCAGCGGCCAAAAGTGGATTTCTTTGAGGACCATGCGTTCGTGGTCGTCAGGATGATCGACGACGTCACCGCGCATCGTTACGAGCAGATCGCGGTGTTCTTCGGCAGGAACTTCGTCGTCACCTTCCAGGAGCGCGAAGGCGATCCGTTCGATCCCGTGCGCAAGCGCATCGAAAGCTCGATGCCCAATCGGCTACGCACACGCGGTGCCGACTATCTCGCCTATGCGCTGATCGACGCCATTGTCGACAGCTATTTCCCGCCGATCGAGACCGCTGGCGAACTGGTCGACAGCATCGAGGACCAGATGCTGCGCGCGGCGGACAAGCACCAGATGCGGCGGCTTCACGAGTTGCGGCGCGACGCCAATGTGCTGAAGGGGGTACTTTGGCCGATGCGCGATGCGCTGGCGACGCTGATCCGCAACGACGTGTCCTACGTGAAGCCCGAGACCAAGATTTTCCTGAACGACACGCTCGATCACTCGCTTCGGCTCATCGAACTGATTGAGACCCAGCGCGACATGCTGACCGGTCTGATCGAGATGCATCTGTCGCTGAGCCAGGCGCGCACCAGCGACGTCATCAGCTATCTGACGATCGTCTCGGTGATCTTCATCCCGCTAACCTTTCTCGCTGGCGTGTGGGGCATGAACTTCGATCCCGAAACCTCGCCGTGGAACATGCCGGAGCTGAAGGCCCAATACGGCTATCCGGCGGCGCTCGTGTTCATGGCCGTTGTCGCGATTGGGCTTATCGCCTTCTTCAGATGGAAGAAATGGCTTTAGCGGAAGGGGAAATCTTGTTTATGCAGCAAAAAGCCGGCTTGTGAATTGGGCTGGTGTTTTCTGGGGAATTGCACTATATGCGCCGCAGCATCGTGCAATGACATGTTGCTTGTACCGGCCCCTGCTGGACGACATCCCGGCCGAGGGCGTCCCGTTTCCTCAAACAGATAAGGAAAAACACGATGTCGATTACTGCCGAGCGTAAGAAGGAATTGATGGGTGAATTCGCAACCGCCAAGGGCGATACCGGGTCTCCGGAAGTCCAGGTGGCCATCCTTTCCGAGCGCATCAAGAACCTGACCGACCATTTCAAGGACCACAAGAAGGATAACCATTCCCGCCGTGGTCTGCTTGCTCTCGTCTCCCAGCGCCGCAGCCTGCTTGATTATCTCAAGCGTAAGGATGACGCGCGTTATCAGACGCTGATCGAGAAGCTCGGTCTGCGCCGTTGACGAATTGACCGGCGGGTTCTTTCGAGAGCCCGCCGGTCGCGCATTGGAGCAGTCCATTGCTCTAATGAAGGAAGTAGAGCGCCGCGCATCGATTTGGACGCGCACATAGGACGCTCTGAAAGTTTGAATTTGCGCAAGGCATTTTCCGAAGGCCGCGGTTTTCGGGATCATGCGCAAGGCCAGTCGGATCGATTGGCCAGACCCGGTTTCGAGATAGCACAGGGCCATTCGAAACCGCCCATGGACGGTCATGGGGCAGGATTGCAGGACGCTCGCGCGGCCACCGCGCCGGATTTACCCGAGCTTCCCGTTGTCTTGCCCGTGGCTGCCCGAGAAACGAAGCCAGGGGAAAGGGGCACTCGCGCACGGTGAAACGGCGCGGCCCTTTCCGCATATGAAGGACAAGACATGTTCAATCATCACAAAGTGGAAATCGAATGGGGCGGCCGTCCGCTCATCCTCGAAACCGGCAAGATTGCGCGCCAGGCTGACGGCGCGGTGCTCGCCACCTACGGCGAAACCAAGGTTCTCGCCACCGTCGTTTCGATGAAGGAACCGAAGCCCGGCCTCGATTTCTTCCCGCTGACCGTCAATTATCAGGAAAAGACCTATGCCGCCGGCAAGATCCCGGGCGGCTATTTCAAGCGCGAAGGCCGTCCGAGCGAAAAGGAAACACTGGTCTCCCGTCTCATCGACCGTCCGATCCGCCCGCTCTTCGCTGACGGTTACAAGAATGACACGCAGATCGTTGTCACCGTCGTCCAGCATGATCTCGAAAACGATCCGGACATCCTGTCGATCGTCGCCACCTCGGCGGCCTTGACGCTGTCCGGCGTCCCCTTCATGGGCCCGATCGGCGGCGCCCGCGTCGGCTACATCAATGGCGAATATGTGCTCAATCCGCATGTCGACGAGATGCAGGAGTCCAAGCTTGACCTGATCGTCGCCGGCACCTCAGACGCAGTGCTAATGGTCGAGTCCGAAGCCAAGGAGCTCGGCGAGGATCTGATGCTCGGCGCCGTCATGTTCGGCCACCGCGGCTTCCAGCCGGTGATCGACGCGATCATCAAGCTGGCCGAGGTCGCCGCCAAGGACCCGCGCGATTTCACCGCGCCAGACTATTCGGCGCTTGAAGCCGAGATGCTGAAGATCGTCGAAGGCGAGCTTCGCGACGCTTACAAGATCACCGACAAACAGAAGCGCTATGCCGCCGTCGACGCCGTGAAGGCGAAGGTCAAGGCTGCGTTCGCGCCCGCAGAAGGCGAAGAAGCCAAGTATACGTCCGAGCAGATCGGCACCGTATTCAAGGAGCTCCAGGCCAAGGTGGTGCGCTGGAACATCCTCGACACCGGTTCGCGCATCGACGGCCGCGATCTGAAGACGGTCCGCAAGATCGTCTCCGAAGTCGGCGTCCTGCCGCGGACCCATGGCTCGGCGCTGTTCACCCGCGGCGAGACCCAGGCGCTGGTCGTCGCCACGCTCGGCACCGGCGAGGACGAGCAGTATGTCGATTCGCTGTCCGGCATGTACAAGGAGAAGTTCCTCCTTCACTACAACTTCCCTCCCTATTCGGTTGGTGAAACCGGTCGCATGGGTTCGCCCGGCCGCCGCGAGATCGGCCACGGCAAGCTGGCCTGGCGCGCGATCCGCCCGATGCTGCCGACATCAGACCAGTTCCCCTACACGCTGCGCGTCGTCTCGGAGATCACCGAGTCCAACGGTTCGTCGTCGATGGCCACCGTCTGTGGCACCTCGCTGGCGCTGATGGATGCCGGCGTGCCGCTGGCCAAGCCGGTCGCCGGCATTGCCATGGGTCTGATCAAGGAAGGCGAGCGCTTCGCGGTGCTCTCCGATATCCTTGGCGACGAGGACCATCTTGGCGACATGGACTTCAAGGTCGCGGGCACCGCCAACGGCATCACCTCGCTGCAGATGGACATCAAGATCGAGGGCATCACCGAGGAGATCATGAAGATCGCGCTGGACCAGGCCAAGGATGGCCGCCAGCATATCCTCGGCGAAATGGGCCATGCGCTGTCCGGCGCGCGTTCCGAACTCGGCGAATTCGCGCCGCGCATCGAGGTCATGCACATCCCGACCGACAAGATCCGCGACGTGATCGGCTCGGGTGGCAAGGTCATCCGCGAGATCGTCGAAAAGACCGGCGCCAAGATCAACATCGAGGACGACGGCACGGTCAAGATCGCTTCGTCCAACGCCAAGGAGATCGAGGCGGCGAAGAAGTGGATCCACACCATCGTCGCCGAGCCGGAAGTCGGCGAGATCTACGAGGGCACGGTCGTCAAGACTGCCGACTTCGGCGCTTTCGTCAACTTCTTCGGTCCGCGTGACGGCCTCGTCCACATCTCGCAACTCGCCAATGATCGCGTCGCCAAGACCTCTGACGTCGTCAAGGAAGGCGACAAGGTCTGGGTCAAGCTGATGGGCTTCGACGAGCGCGGCAAGGTCCGCCTGTCGATGAAGGTCGTCGACCAGGCCACGGGCAAGGAAATCGCCCGCGACAAGAAAGCCGAAGGCGAAGAAGACGCCGCCTGAGCGACCTGACGATGCAATCGAAGCGGGCGCGCCGGAAGGTGGCGCCCGTTTTCATTTTCAAAGCAATCCAGCTGCACTTCGAGATCGAAAAAATGTCCGCCGAGCCGCTGAAGACACTGTTCCACCCATTTGAGGCCGAAGCTGTCACCTTGCCGCATAAGGGCGAGCGTGTCCTCTTTCTCGGCGCTGAACCGGGCTTCCACCTGCCCGAAGGTTTCGATGCAGCACTGCATCTGGTGCAAGGCTTCCGCCCGCATTTTCGTGCGCTGCAGCGGTCGGGATTCACGGTCACGCCGCGCCTGGAGGGCGAAGGTTTCGATGTGGCACTGGTGCTTGCCGGCCGTCATCGCGGGCGAAACGAATTGCGCATCGCTGAGGCGATTGAGTGTGTGAGGCCGGGCGGATCGATTATCGTTGCCGGCGCCAAGGACGATGGCATTGCCAGCCTGCGCAAGCGCATCGGCGAGCTTGTGCCGCTCGACGGCCAATTGCCGAAACATCACGGCATCGCCTTCTGGTTCCGTCGACCGGCCGACGCTGCGGTCGTCGCGGCAGCGCTTCGCGCCGCCAATCCAACCCTTCTGCTCGAGACCCGGTTCCGCACCGCGCCAGGCATGTTCTCTTTCGACAAGATCGATACAGGTTCGAAATTGCTGGTGGACAACCTGCCTACCGACCTCCGTGGCAGCGTTGCCGATTTCTGCGCCGGCTGGGGCTATGTGGCGGCCGAGGTCGCCGCCCGCTCACCTGGCATATCGGCGCTCGAACTCTACGAGGCCGAGTTCGATGCGCTGGAGGCGGCGAAAGGCAATATCGGCAACACAGCGGCGGAGCCCAATTTCTTCTGGATCGATCTTTTGAGCGAGCCGGTCGAGCGGCGCTATGACGCCATCGTCATGAACCCGCCCTTCCATCGCAGCCGGGCGACCGAGCCGGAGATCGGTGCCGGCATGATCCGCGCGGCGGCAAAGGCGCTGAAGCCGGGTGGGCGGCTGTTCATGGTGGCGAACCGCCAGCTTCCCTACGAGCCGGTGCTGGCGGCCGCCTTCTCCAACCATGCCGAGATCGCCCGCGATGGCATGTTCAAGGTTCTCGCGGCGCGCCGCTGAACGCGGAGTTCACCAGACCAAGGCATCTTCTACGGGCCGAATTATTCTCGCCCGTTGTCGATCCGCTTCAACTCATCCAGCGCCGGCATCGAGACGATGTGATAGCCGGAATCGACATAGTGGATTTCGCCGGTGACGCCCGACGACAGGTCGGACAGGAGGTAGAGCGCGGAACCACCGACTTCGTCGATGGTCACTGTACGGCGCAGCGGCGAGTTGCGCTGCTGGTAGGAAAACATGTGGCGTGCATCGGAAATCCCGGCGCCGGCCAGTGTCCGCACCGGTCCCGCGGATATGCCGTTCACCCTGATGCCGCGCGGGCCATAGTCGTTGGCGAGATAGCGGACGCTGGCTTCCAGACCGGCCTTGGCCACGCCCATGACGTTGTAGTTCGGCATGACACGGACGGAACCGGCATAAGTCAGCGTGATCATCGAGCCGCTGCCCTTCATCAGCGCGGCGGCATGACGGGCGACCTCGGTGAAGGAGTAGCAGGAGATGACCATGGTGCGGACGAAATTGTCACGGCTGGTGTCGGCGTAAAGGCCCTTCAGCTCGTTCTTGTCGGAAAAGCCTATGGCATGGACGACGAAGTCCAGCCCGCCCCAGGCTTCGCCTAAGGTCTCGAAGGTAGCGGCAACCGATGCGCTGTCCTCGACATCGCAAGGCACAACCAGCGAGGAACCGAGCTTGTCGGCGAGCGGCTTGACCCGGCGCCCGAAGGCTTCGCCCTGATAGGTGAAGGCGAGTTCTGCCCCATGCTCGGACAGTTTCCGGGCGATGCCCCAGGCGATCGAATGGTCGTTGGCGACACCCATGACAAGCCCGCGCTTGCCCTTCATCAATCCGTCCATGGTCGGCAATCCTTATGCGGAATAGCGCTGGAAAATCAGCGTTGCGTTGGTGCCGCCGAAACCGAACGAATTGGATAAAACGGTGTCGATCCTGGCGTTGTCGATGCGCTCTCGCACGATCGGCATGCCCTCGAATTCCGGATCGAGCTGCTCGATGTGGGCGCTTTCGCCGATGAAGCCGCCTTGCATCATCAGGATCGAGTAGATCGATTCCTGCACACCGGCCGCACCCAGCGAATGGCCGGTCAGCGATTTCGTCGAGGTGATGAAAGGCATCTTTTCGCCGAACACCTCGCGGATCGCGCCCATTTCCCTCGAGTCGCCGACCGGCGTCGAGGTGCCATGCGTGTTGATGTAATCGACCGGCGAAGAGACCGTCGCCAGCGCCTGCCGCATGCAGCGCACCGCGCCTTCGCCCGAGGGCGCCACCATGTCGTAGCCGTCGGAGGTCGCGCCATAGCCGACGACCTCGGCGTAGATCTTTGCGCCGCGCGCCTTGGCGTGCTCGAGCTCTTCCAGGACCAGCACGCCGGCGCCGCCGGCAATGACGAAGCCGTCGCGATCGACGTCATAGGCGCGCGAGGCGGCCGATGCCCGGTCGTTGAACTTGGAGGACATGGCACCCATCGCGTCGAACAGGTCCGACATCGTCCAGTCGAGATCCTCATGACCGCCGGCGAAGACCATGTCCTGCTTGCCCCACTGGATCAGTTCGTAGCCATTGCCGATGCAATGCGCCGAGGTCGAGCAGGCCGAAGAGATTGAATAGTTGACGCCGTGGATCTTGAACCAGGTGGCGAGTGTCGCCGAAGCGGTCGACGACATCGCCTTTGGCACGGCGAACGGGCCGATGCGCTTGGGGCTGCCGTTCTTGAGCGTAGTTTCGGCGGCTTCGACGATGGTTCGGGTCGATGGTCCGCCCGATCCCATGACGATGCCGGTGCGCTCATTGGTGATGTCGTTCTCGCCAAGCCCGGCGTCCACGATAGCCTGGTCCATGGCGACATGGTTCCAAGCCGCACCTTGCGAGAGGAAGCGCATGGCGCGACGATCGATCAGCGCGGAGGGGTCGAGCGTCGGCGCTCCCCAGACCTGGCAGCGGAAGCCGTGTTCGGCGAAGGAATCGGAAAAGCTGATGCCGGACCTGGCATCGTGGAGCGAGGCCTGCACCTCATTGGCATTGTTGCCGATCGACGACACGATGCCGAGGCCTGTCACTACGACCCGTCTCATTCGCAACTCCTTCCGGCGCATGAGCCCGAAACCTGTCGGACAAGGATCATGCGCAATTAAGTTCTACAGCTTCCTTTGCGCGTCCCGCGGACTCGCGGCGCTGTGGAGGCGGCCGGTCAGGCGGCTGCCGATTGCTTGGACAGACCCACCTTGAGATCCGTTGCTGCGTATATGGGTTCGCCATCCGCCTTCAGCCAGCCATCGGCGATACCGAGCACCAGCCGGCCGCGCATCACGCGCTTGAAGTCCACGGCATATTCCACCTTCTTGACCGACGGCGTCACCATGCCTTTGAATTTCACTTCGCCGGTCGAGAGCGCCATGCCCTTGCCCGGCTCGCCGAGCCAGCCGAGGTAGAATCCCGTCAATTGCCACATGGCGTCGAGACCCAGGCACCCCGGCATGATAGGATTGCCGATGAAATGGCAGGCGAAAAACCACAGGTCCGGCTTGATGTCGAATTCCGCGCGGATGAAACCCTTGTCGAAGGCACCGCCCGTCTCGCTGATTTCGGTGATGCGGTCAAACATCAGCATCGGCGGATAGGGGAGCTGGGCGTTTCCAGGTCCGAACAGCTCGCCGCGGGCGCAGGCAAGCAGTTCTTCGTAATCGTAGCTGGATTTCGAAACCGCCATCAATCTCGTCCCCGTAATCGTCCGGGCGGTAGCGCGCCCTTGTCGTTGGTTTCCTAACACAATCTATTTCCGGCCGGAAACCGGCGTTTGCGCTTAACCTGCCCGTCTGCCTGGGTCAATGCGCGCTATTGATCGTATTCGGCCGACAGAATATATGTCGGGGGGTGTCCAGTTTCGCTCAATGTTCGGTTTTTGGCATTCTGGGCATGTCTTGAGGCAAAACTTTGAGCTTGGACGGATAGATGGATCTGGGCTGCCGGAAGGAAAATGTCGCTGTGGACAAGCGGGTTCGCGAAGCTGGCCTGAGGCCGACGCGTCAGCGCATTGCGTTGGCCGATCTGCTTTTCGCCAAAGGCGACCGCCATCTGTCGGCCGAGGAGTTGCACGAGGAGGCGATCGCCGCCGGCGTGCCGGTTTCGCTTGCCACCGTCTACAACGCCCTTCATCAATTCACCCAGGCGGGCCTTCTGCGCATCCTGGCCGTCGAGGGGTCGAAGACCTACTTCGACACCAACACCTCCGATCACCATCATTTCTACATTGAAGGCGAAAACAGGATCTTCGATATCGCCAGCGGTCCTGTCACGGTTTCCAACCTGCCGAAGCCGCCGGAAGGCATGGAGATCGCCAATGTCGATATCGTGGTGAGGCTGCGCCCCAAACGCTCCGATTGATCCGCGCTTCATGAGGCCGCGAGATACAGTCTCGGCCGTGATCCCGAACCGACAAGAAGAGGTCAGTTCTTGACCCGTTCGCCCGGATAGGCGCCCCAGACAAGCGACTGGGCGAGCCAGCCGGTGTGGCCGTTGAAGGTCATTTCGCACCACTGGCCGTCACAGGACTTGATCGTGCCCATGGCGCCCGGCTCGATGATCGCGACGATGCTGGCATCCTTTTCCGGGTCGTCGAGAAGGTTGACTCGGGCATCTTTGCCCCGCTGCCAGGGAGCTACGATCGCCGTGCGGCGGCCTGAAAGCAGCGACTGGTTGATCCAGCCTTCCGAGCCGTCGGCATCGCGCACACGACGCCAGGTGTCGAATTCCTGGATGATCTCCATCGGCAGGCCGGGCTTCATATACATCCAGTCGACGGAATAGTTGACGCCTGGTCCGACGCGGGAGTTGACGCGGCCCGCTTTCAGGCTGACGAAACGCGGCAGCGGCAGGCCGCTCGGGCCGAGCGTTGCGCTCTGGGCGGGTGCTGCCGCATTCTGTGCCGCCACATGCGGGGAATGAAGGAGAGCGCCGAGAAATGCTGCGCTGAGGGCCAGGCGGAGCGACGCGAAACCAGACACTTTCATTCCTTTCGGCGCCGGCTCATCGGCCTTGGCGCCCCTTTTTCTTTGTCTTCGGCGGAACCTCTTGTTACATGATGAACTGGCACCGCGACCGGCCTGCAGTTTCGCCTGTCTTGGTTAAAGAGGTCTCAACGAGGTCGGGTTCGAGGAAACAATGGTAGGCAGAAAAAGGCCCCTCGTCGTCATCACGCGCAAGCTGCCCGACCCGGTCGAGACCCGCATGCGTGAGCTGTTCGACGCCCGGCTGAATGTCGATGACAGGCCAATGACGCAGCCAGAACTGGTCGCGGCGGTCAAGGAAGCCGACGTGCTGGTGCCGACCATAACCGATCATATCGACGCGGCGCTGATCGCTCAGGCTGGCGACAACCTCAAGCTGATCGCCAATTTCGGTAACGGCGTCGACAAGATCGACGTGTCAGCAGCTGCGAAGAAGGGCATTACCGTCACCAACACGCCGAATGTGCTGACCGAAGATACGGCCGACATGACCATGGCGCTGATGCTGGCGGTGCCGCGGCGGCTGGCGGAAGGCGCCAATGTGCTGACCGGTGACAAGAAATGGGCCGGCTGGTCGCCGACCTGGATGCTCGGCCGGCGTATCTGGGGCAAACGCCTCGGCATTGTCGGCATGGGCCGCATCGGCACCGCTGTCGCCCGACGGGCCAAGGCCTTTGGCCTGTCGATCCACTATCACAACCGCCATCGCGTGCTGCCGGCGGTCGAGGACGAGCTGGAGGCGACGTATTGGGAAAGCCTCGACCAGATGCTTGCCCGCATGGACATCATATCGGTCAATTGTCCGTCGACGCCGGCGACTTTCCACCTGCTTTCGGCGCGGCGGCTGGCGCTTTTACAGCCGTCTGCTTACATCGTCAACACAGCGCGCGGCGACATCATCGACGAGGATTCTCTGGTCAAGCTGATCCAGGACGGCAAGATCGCCGGGGCGGGCCTCGATGTCTACGAGCATGAGCCGGCGCTGAACAGCAAGTTGCTGAAGCTCGCCGCCAAGGGCAAGGTCGTGCTGTTGCCGCATATGGGATCGGCGACGCTCGAAGGCCGTATCGATATGGGCGAGAAGGTGATCATCAACATCCGCGCCTTCTTCGATGGCCATCGCCCGCCCGACCGCGTGCTGCCGCTGCGGACGTGATGCTCATCTTAAGTTAGCGTATGCTTACGAAAGCACCTTGCGCATGGTGATCGAGGTCGGATTGTCGTAGCCGTTGTGCGCCGTCCGTTCGGTTTCGCGAAAGCCGAGGCGGGCAAAGGCCGCGTGGTTTCCGGTCAGTTCGACCCGCGTCTGAAGCTCGATCGCCGGCTTGCCGCGGTTGCGGGCAAGATCCTCGACAGCTTGCATCATCTGCCTGCCGACGCCTTGCCGCTGAAGGCCCGGGTCCACCGCCAGCTTTCCGACATAGAAATCATCGGTCCGCTCCAGAACAAAAACGCAGCCGACGATCCTGCCGTCCTTCAGCGCCGCAAAGCCAGTCTCTTGCCGGGCCTTGTCCCGGAGATATTCGACCGTGAGCCGATGCGCCGAGGATGGCGGATCTATGACGCCGTCCATCGAGGCGAAGGCGCTCATGATCAGCGCCAGCACCTCGTCCCATCGGTCGAAATCGGCCGGAAGCTGGGCGATGGAAACCGGGCTACCCAAGATCTAGTTTCTCTTGTAGCGGATCGTATCGAACCGCGCGGCCAACGCATCGTAAAGCAGCAGCCGGCCGACCAGCGGCTCGCCGATGCCGGCGATCAGCTTGATCACCTCCATCGCCTGCAGCGTGCCGACGACGCCGGTCAGCACGCCGAGCACGCCGGCCACAGCGCAGGATGGCACCAGGCCGGGCGGCGGCGGTTCCGGAAAAAGATCGCGATAGCTTGGATTCGGCCTGGCGTCCGTGCCGGTCTCGAACGGTTTCAGCACGGTCACCGAGCCGTCGAAGCGGCCGACGGCGGCATGTACCAGTGGCCGCTTTTCCGCGGCGCAGGCGTCGGCCACCGCATAGCGTGTTTCGAAATTGTCGGAGCCGTCGACGACGATGTCATAGCGGGCTACGAGAGCAGGGGCGTTGTCCGCCGTCAGCCTGAGATTGTGCAGTTCCACGGCGACGTTGGGATTGATGCGGGCGATCGCCGCTTTGGCACTGTCGGTTTTCGCCATGCCGACAGTGTCGGTGCCGTGGATCACCTGTCTTTGTAGGTTTGATAGCGAGACGCTGTCGTCGTCGACGATGCCGAGCGTGCCGACGCCTACGGCGGCAAGATATTCGAGCACCGGCGCCCCCAGCCCGCCGGCGCCGATGACCAGGACCCGGGCACGCTTCAGTCGCTGCTGGCCAGCGCCACCGATTTCAGGCAGCACGATGTGGCGGGCGTAGCGTTCGAGTTCTTCGTCGGTCAGAGGAGTCATCGGCAGACCTTAGCGCGGCGCAAAAATCTTGTCAGGCGTGAATGCATGTCGCCCAAAAGTGCGTGGCGGTTTTGGGATAACGTCAAGCATAAAGTTCAGATGGTTGGCCTAACCGTGCCATGATCGACGGTCAGGAACTGCGCGCGTTCCTTGAGACTGGAAAACAGCGCCGCATCGGTTCCGGTCATGAAAGCCTGGCAGTTCAGCTCTTCGAGGATCGAGAACAGCGCGGCACGCCGGCCTGCGTCGAGATGGGCAGCGATTTCGTCGAGCAGCAGGATCGGCGTCATGCCCGACATCTCGCCGGTCAGCCGGGCATGCGACAGGACCATGCCGACCAGCAGCGCCTTCTGCTCGCCGGTCGAACAGAGTTCGGCCGGCATCGCCTTGGGCCGGTGCCGCACCACGAGATCCGAACGATGCGGGCCGTCGAGCGTGCGCCCGGCGGCGCGGTCGCGATCGCGGCCTTCGGCAAGCGCTTGGCGGAACCGCTCTTCGACATCGACAGCCGCGGTGGTGCCGACTTCGCTCTCCAATGTGCCCGACAGGCCGATGTCGGCTTGCGGAAACGGACCGGCGCTTGGCAGCCTGTCGATCATGGCGGCGAGCAGGCGCACCAGTTCGGCACGCGCCGCGGCAATCGCCACACCGGTTTCGGCCATTTGCGTCTCGATCGCATCGAACCAGGCGCCGTCACGCGAGCCTTCCGCGAACAGCCGATTGCGGCCGCGCATCGCTTTTTCGTAGTCGAGCGCGCGCTTGCCGTGGCCCGGATCGATCGCCAGCACCTGCCGGTCGAGAAAGCGCCGGCGGTCTGCGGCCGGCCCGGTGAACAATGCATCCATCGCCGGTGTCAGCCAGACGACGCGCAGCCATTCCAGCATGTCCTCCGCCGAGCGCGCTGCCGCGCCATTGATCCGCACCCGCCGGGCGCCCTCGCCGCCGGCATCGCCGCCTGCAATGCCGGTGCCGATCTCGACCGGGCCGCCCGGCCCATCGAGCCGGGCATGGATGGCAAAGCCGCCGTCGCCACCTTCGCGCGCTACGTCGGCATAAGGTGCACGGCGCAGGCCGCGACCCGGCGTCAGCAGGGAAATTGCTTCGAGCAAGTTGGTTTTGCCGGCGCCATTGTCACCAGAAAAGATTACGGCGCCGGGGTCGAGGTCGATCGACAGCATTGCGTAATTGCGGAAATTTGTAAGTGACAGCTTACTTATATGAATCTGCTGGTCGCGCTCAGGCTGCTTCGCAACTCCGGTCATATCAGCGAGATGGCCTCGTTCGGGCCTAAAGCGCACCGCGTGTGACCGGCCTCATGCGACGCGCTTTAGGTTGTTGTTTTATGCATGTCGTTATCGCAAAACCGCTGCACACTTTTGCGCGACATGCATTAGACCCGCATCGGCATCAGCACGTAGAGCGTGGTTTCGTCGGCCATGTCGTGGATCAGCGTTGGCGAACCGGCATCCGCCAGCATGAATTTTGCCTCAGTGCCGGTCAACTGGGCGGCGACGTCGAGCAGATATTTGGCGTTGAAGCCGATTTCGATCGCGTCGGACGAATAGTCCGCGGCCAGTTCCTCGGTGGCGCTGCCCGAATCCGGATTGTTGACCGCAAGCGTGACCTGGCCTTCTCCAATCGAAAGCTTCACCGCCCGGCCGCGTTCGGACGAAATGGTTGAGACACGGTCGACGGCGGCGGCGAAACTTTGGCGGTCGATGATCAGCTTCTTGTCGTTGCCGGTGGGGATGACCCGCTGATAGTCCGGGAAGGTGCCGTCGATCAGCTTCGAGGTCAAAACGACACTGCCGATGGTGAAACGGATCTTGGTGTCCGACAATTCGGTGGTCACGGCGATATCAGGGTCGTCGACAAGTTTTTGCAGCTCGCTGACCGTCTTGCGCGGAATGATGATGCCCGGCATGCCTTCGGATCCTGCCGGCGCGTCGATCTCGGCGCGCGCCAGCCGATGGCCGTCGGTCGCTACCGAGCGCAGCTTCAGCTTGCCGTCGGCGTCATGCGTGTGCAGATAGATGCCGTTCAGGTAGTAGCGCGTCTCTTCGGTGGAGATGGCGAATTGGGTTTTCTCGATCAGGCCCCTGAGCGCGACCGAATCGAGCCGGAAGATGTGCGAGAACGATCCGGCCGAAAGCTCCGGGAAATCGGATTGCGGTAGGCATTGGAGACGGAAGCTCGAGCGGCCCGAGGTCACCGTCATGGCGTTGCCGTCCTCGTCGGTCTTCAGCATGACCTCCGCGCCGTCGGCGAGCTTGCGCACGATGTCGTAGAGCAGATGCGCCGGAACCGTCGTCGCCCCGCCGCGCTCGACCTTGGCGGGCGTGGCTTCGGTCACCTCCAGATCGAGGTCGGTAGCCTTCATTTCGAGGGTGGCGCCTTCGGCGCTCAGCAGCACATTCGACAGGATCGGTATGGTGTTGCGCCGCTCGACCACGCGATGAACGTGGTTGAGCGACTTCAGGAGATTTGACCGTTCCAGGATAACACGCATGACGAAACAGGCTCGCTTGAATGAATGAGCGGGTCTCCGGCAAGCGGCAACCCCGCGAAAGGTCTGAACAGGCTCAGAATCTGCACAAACTGACAGGAAAAAACCCGTGAACGCAAGCCCGCGCTACCGGTTCGGGCCGGTTACGCGGGGTTTCTGGGGATAAAACTGGCGAAGTCCGCAGGCCAATGCTTGTCGCCCAAAAGCATGCCCTCGGGCCTGACCCGAGGGTGCGCGGCGGTTTTGGGGCAACGACATGCATAAAAACAAAGATCTCAAGCGCGTCGCAGCCATCCAAATGCGACACGCTTTGTTTTTCGGGCCGGTCAGGCCTGATCGTTGATCAGTCTTCTCAGCAATTCGAGCTCCTGCGCCAGCGTGTTGTCGACGCCTGAAAGATCCTCGATCTTGCGCACGGCATGCAGCACCGTCGTGTGGTCGCGGCCACCGAAACGCCGTCCGATCTCCGGCAAGGAGCGCGGTGTCATCACCTTCGACAGGTACATGGCGACCTGCCGCGGCTTGACGATGGTGCGCGTGCGCCGGTTGGACAGGAGTTCTGTCTTCGACACATTGTAGTGGCGCGCGACGATGCGCTGGATGTCCTCGATGCGCACCCGCTTCGGCTCGCCCGAACGATAGATGTGGCCGAGGATCTCGTCGATACGGTCGATGGTGATCTGCGGTTCGAACGACTGGCGGAACAGAAGCTGGTTGAACGCACCTTCGAGTTCGCGCCCGCTGCCGGTCACCGTGCGCGCGACATGGTCGAGGATCTCCTCCGAGATGTCGAGCGACGCATCATCGGCCTTGGCGGTGGCAAGGCGCAGCTTGAGCATGCCGATGCGCATAGCGAAATCCGGCGCCGACATTTCGAGTGCGACGCCGCCGTTGAGGCGCGAGCGGACGCGGGGCTCCAGCGATTCCAGTTCCGACGGCGGCCGGTCGGCGGCGACCACCACCTGCTTGGCGCTGTCGAGCAGCATGTTGATCAGGTGGCAGAATTCATGCTGGATCGACTTGCCCTGCAGGAACTGCATGTCGTCGATGATGAGAAGGTCGATGTCGCGCAGCTGTTCCTTCAGCGTCAGCGCGTTGTTGTCGCGGATCGCGGTGGCAAACCGCCACATGAAATATTCGGCCGTGAGATAGACGACACGCGACTTCGGATTTTGCTTCAGCGATTCCGCCGCGATCGCCTGCAGCAGGTGCGTCTTGCCCAGCCCCACCGTCGCGTGAAGAAAGAGCGGATTGAAGCGCACCGCGCTCGACTGCGATTCCGCCACCGCTTTGGCGGCGGCGAAGGCCACCCGGTTCGACGGACCCTCGATGAAGGAGCCGAACGTGTAGCGCGGGTCAAGCGGCGAACCGAGCACATTGTGCCGGAATTCGGTCTCTGCAGGCATTCCCGGGCGAGGTGCCGGTACCCGCTCCACCCTGCCGGGGCCTGCTGTTCCCGCGGCCAGCGCCGTTTGCACTTGCCTGGTCATCTTGCGCGCCGGGGCCACTTCGGGCTCAACGCCGTTGCGGCCCGGGCGGGTAGCGGTGCGCACGACGATCTCGATCTTGAGGATTTCAGGATCCTCGTGTTTCCACAGCTCGGCGATGAGGTCGAGATAGTGGCCGTTGATCCACGAGCGCAGGAAGGCGGTGGGCACCGAGATGCGGACAATGCCCCGGGACGCCTCGGCGACCTTCATGCGTCCGAACCAGCTCGAATAGACTTCGGTTCCCAGACGCGCCTTCAACTGGGCCTTGACCCGGTCAAACTTTTGCTCCGCGGCGATGGAAGCCGACATATCGTCCCCTTCGGTTAAGGTTCCAGGGAATGGCAGGTCGTCCGTAAGCTCCCTTTCGATGCCGCTCTGCATGATCGAGTTCCTTGTCCTTTTGTACCTTTTTCCGCCGGGAATGCGCCTCCTGCATCCATGTTTCCGGCGACCGTGTCTTCGCTGCGACACCATCGCCGCCGCCGGCAGATGATGTCGCCTCATTGTCAGGAATCCGGCGCCGGCTCCTCAGAGCCAGCCCGCTTTGGTCATGTCAGGGCAATACAATTCCGCCCGGCGAAACGCCGGCGCGTCATTCATCTGCCATGTACAATTACGCCAATCCCCTACCGTATCGAAAAGACAAACCAAGCCCGTACGCGGAAATGATCCACGTCACGAATTCTGCCATTTTTTGCTGGCCGATTCAGGCTGGGTTAAGGGCCAACGGCCCGTCCCTCTCGATAGACCGACATTAACGAAATCGCTGTGGATAGGGCAAGGCCACGACTAACGGATTTTTAAGGAATGTGGTTAGCGCAGACGGGTTCGGAGCCTGCGTTGCACTGGCATGTTTTGACAAAGCCATTGGGATTCAAACCCTTTTCCGGCGAATATGAAAAAGGCCGCATCGCGCGAAATTTTCTGAAATAATTTTCTTGACAGGCAAATGTTCCCCGTCCCTCACGCCCGATGTGAACAAGCTGTGGATGACCGTCAATAACTTATTGAAAAATATGGCTGATTTTTGACAGCTGATATTCTCGCCGCGAACGCTTTCAGCGGCGGCGCGTATCAGCAGGCATGTATATGCCGGCAAAGCATTTCCAACATTGAAATCGTGCGGAGTGTCCGTTTGCGAGATTTCTTTTTAAGTACTTGCCGGCAAACGAAAAAACCCGGCACGAGCGGCCGGGCTTGAAGAGGACAAGATCAGTAAAGGTATATTAGGCCGACAGCACCTTGAGTCGCTGGGCCAAGCGCGACACCTTGCGGGATGCCGTATTCTTGTGCACCACGCCCTTGGTCGCGGCGCGCATCAGTTCCGGTTCCGCCACCTTGAAAGCAGCCTGCGCGGCAGCCTTGTCGCCCGAGGCGAGCGCCTCTTCGACCTGGCGGATGTAGGTCCGCACGCGCGAGCGGCGGTTCTTGTTGATCGCCGTGCGACGGGCGATCTTGCGCGTTGCCTTTTTGGCCGAGGAGGTATTGGCCATGATGCCTCTCTTCTGATCTGGTGGGCGCATGCGGGATGTCGCAGGGCGCAAAAACAAACGGGCAGCCACAGGGCCGCCTCGGTTGGTGCGGCTTATAGTTCAGCTTTTCCGGCGCGTCAACGCTGCTTCGCCTTCTTTTTGGCCGCTGCTACTCGCTTCTGGCCACTGTCGTCACGATCTATCGGTTCGTGAAATTTGGCTTCCGCTTCTCGGCAAAGGCCGCCATGCCTTCCTTCTGATCATCGAGCGCAAACAGCGAGTGAAACAGCCGGCGCTCGAACCGAAGCCCTTCGGCCAGTGTCGTTTCATAGGCGCGGTTGACGGCCTCTTTCGCCATCATCACCGACGGCAGCGAAAAATCGGCTATCTTGGCTGCCGCCTTCAACGCCTCCTCGATCAGCTCGACGGCGGGCACCACACGCGACACCAGGCCGCAACGCTCAGCTTCCGCCGCATCCATCATCCGTCCAGTCAGGCACATATCCATCGCCTTCGACTTGCCGACGAAGCGGGTGAGGCGCTGCGATCCGCCCATGCCCGGCATGACGCCGAGCGTGATCTCGGGCTGGCCGAACTTGGCGTTGTCGGCGGCGATGATGAAATCGCACATCATCGCCAGTTCGCAGCCGCCGCCGAGCGCATAGCCGGCCACCGCCGCGATAACAGGCTTGCGCGCCCGGGTGAACTCTTCCCAGCCGACAAAGAAATCCTGCACATAGGCGTCGACAAAGGAGATCGCCTGCATTTCCTTGATGTCCGCACCTGCCGCGAAGGCTTTTTCTGAGCCGGTGATGACCATCGCGCCGATGTCGGCATTCGCGCAGAAGCCGTTCACGGCCGCGACCACTTCCGCCAGGACCTGGGAGTTCAGCGCATTGAGCGCCTTCGGCCGGTTCAGCGTGATCAGCCCGACTTTGCCGCGGGTTTCGACGATGATCGTTTCATAGGCCATGACTGTATCTCCTCGCTCGGTCATCTAGCTTACATCTGGTGTCCAGCTCACACCCGGCATCTAGATCACACCCGGCATCTAGGTCACACCCGGCACCCAACTCACACCCGGCACTAGCTCACAACTGACAGGTCCGGCAATAGAAGGTGGAACGCCCGCTTTGCACGATGCGCTCTATATGGCCGCCGCAGCCGTGCTTGGAGCAGGGTTCGCCCTCGCGATCGTAGACCGCGAACGAATGCTGGAAATAGCCCAGAGACCCGTCGGTCTGCACATAGTCGCGCAGCGACGATCCGCCGGCGGCGATCGCATCGGCGATCACCGCGCGGATGGCTTCGGCCAGGGCGTCGCGCTGCTGTTTGGCCTTCTTTCCAGGCTTTGCGATGGAACCCGCCTCGCGCAACGGCGACAGACCGGCGCGCCACAGGGCCTCCGACACATAGATATTGCCGAGCCCGGCGATCAGCCGCTGATCGAGAAGTGCTGCCTTCAGCGACGACTTCCGGCCTTTCAGCAGCGAGGCGAGCAACTCGCCGTCCAACGCATTGCCTATCGGCTCGACGCCCAGCCCCGCCAGCATCGGATGCGTGTCGGGCGCCCCTTCGGAGAACAGCATGAAGCCGAAACGGCGCGGATCGTTGAAGGTCACGCGGGACCGGGCGCCTTCGGGAGAGACGATATGGAAGACGACATGGTCGTGTACCGCGCTCTTCGAACGCTCGTGATAAAGCGCACCCAACATTTCGCTGCTATCGGGCATTTTGCTGTCATCGGAGGTTTCGATGTGGAACGAACCCGACATGCCGAGATGGCAGATCAGCACCGGACCGCCTTCCAGATGCATCGTCAAATATTTGGCCCGGCGGCCGAGCGCTGTAATCGTCTTGCCGGTCAGCCTCTCCAAGAATTTTTCGGGAAACGGAAAGCGCAGGTCGGGCCGGCGTGCCTCGACGCGGGCGATGCGGGCCCCTTCCAGAACCGGCTGCAGACCCCGCCGCACCGTTTCGACCTCAGGCAACTCAGGCATGACCGCCTATCGTTGCATAGAAAGAGGTGCCGTGACGGCCGCGCGCCAGACCAAGATGCTCGGCGACGGTTTCTCCGATGTCGGCGAACGTCGTTCTGAGCCCAATGTCGCCGCCAAAACCTGGTCCGGTGCCGATCACCGGAATGCGTTCGCGTGTATGATCGGTGCCGTGCCAGGTCGGATCGTTGCCATGGTCGGCCGTGAGGATGAGAAGGTCGCCGTGCCTCAGCCGTGCAAGCGCCTCCGGCAGCCGCCGGTCGAAGGCCTCGAGCGCGGCGGCATAGCCGGCAACGTCGCGCCGATGACCGAACTCGGTGTCGAAATCGACGAAATTGGCGAAGACGAGATCGCCGTCGCCCGCGTCAGCCATCGCGCCGAGCGCCTTGTCGAACATCGCCATGTTGCCAGCGGCCTTGCGCATTTCCGAAATACCGCGATGGGCGAAGATGTCGCCGATCTTGCCGACCGCGATGACCCGGCTGCCGCGCGCCGTCAACCGGTCGAGCAGGGTCGGTTCAGGCGGCGGCACCGAATAGTCCCGGCGGTTGTGCGTCCGTTCAAAGCCGGCGGCGGTTTCTCCAATGAAAGGCCGCGCGATCACCCGTCCGATATTCAGCGGATCGACCAGCCTGCGCACCACCTTGCAGAATTCGTAGAGCCGTTCCAGGCCGAAGTGAACTTCATGCGCGGCGATCTGCAGGACGGAGTCAACCGAAGTGTAGCAGATCGGCTTGCCGGTGCGGATATGCTCCTCGCCGAAACGCTCGATGATCTCGGTGCCCGGAGCATGGCAATTGCCGAGAATCCCCGGCACCTCTCCTTCGCGAATGATCGCTTCGGTTAGTTCGGCTGGAAAGGCGGGAACCGTGTCCGGGAAATAGCCCCAGTCGAAGCGGACCGGCAAGGCGGCGATTTCCCAATGGCCTGATGGCGTGTCCTTGCCGCTCGAAATCTCCTGCGCCGCGCCATGGAAGGCGGAGGCGAGCTGGACCTTGCCGCCGCTGTCGATGCTGAATCCTGTCGCGGTTTTCGCCGCGTGGCCCAGGCCGAGCGAGAGCAGGTTGGGTACCAAAAGCGGGCCTTCGCGCAGCCCCTCGCGATCCGCCCGGCCTTCCGCGCAGGCTCTGGCGATGTGTCCGAACGTGTTGGAACCGGCGTCGCCATAGCGCTCGGCGTCAGCTGCGCCGCCGATGCCGAAGGAATCGAGAACAAAAAGGAAGGCGCGCGCCATTGCAGGGGTTCATTGTTATCGTTTGTCTGTCCGCCCAGACATAGGGGGCTGCGCCGCCATTGGCAATTCGGAAGCAGACGGCTTGGCGCGAGATGTGGCGAAATGCCGGCATCGGCGTGGATCGACGCTGAAACGATGCTGGTCAATGACGAGGCCGATGCCATGTTCGGCTTGACGCCGGCGGTGGCCGATGGCCAGCCGGATGTTCCGGGCGCACGGTCGCCAGGCTGGAAATGGCAGGGCTTTCGAAAGCAGCACTTCAGGTCGTGTGGACGTCCGGCCTGCTGCGGTATGGTCCCCATGCCGTCCGCAGCGATCTCGACCGCGAAGCCAAACGGCGGCTCCCGTGTTCCTCATGGATCTCAGATCGATGTCGCCGGATATTTACGATCTTCTGGAATCGAAACATTCCGGAGGCTTCGCCGTTGCTAGCCCGAAGGATTACGCGATGGCTGCAGCCATCGTGCGCCTGGTGTCAGGTAACGACCGATAGCAACGGCGATCGGAGTCGGGCGCGGTCGTTTCAGCAGGTGCTGCAGGGAATCGTCGGGCTCCTGCGGGGCCTGAGATAATAGGTTTCGCCCATCGATAGCGAGTCGAACGCCGAACTCAACCCAAGCCGCTTCTCACTGTCCACCGACCAGGTGATGATCGGCTGGTATGCGAGGTTACTTTCGACTCGAATGAGAAAGGTGCCCTTGATCTCGAGCGCCGGTGGAACCTTGGTAACGGAGTTTTTGGCGGCGGCGGCGCTGAAGGCGCCACTGACCATCTTGCGTGACCAAACGACCAGCACCCTCGGCGTCGTTTCGTCCGTGACCTGGATCGCGGTGATGATGATTTCCGGGGTCGATCGGTTGTACGGCCGAAGGGTGGAGTTGCCGATCTGCATGATCGCATCGAGATCGGCTGCCGTGATGGTCTGCTGCTGGGTAACGAGATCCGCCACCATGCTGCCGATGCGACTGACCTTTTTGCTGGTCTCGATGGCTTGCGAGGCTTCCATGGTCATGAAGTACATGATCAGCAGGACGGGCACGACGAAGGCAAACTCAACGGCCGCAACACCGCGGCGATCGCGCCAAAACCGGATGGCTTTCGTGCAGATCTCAGCGATTCCCATATGTGCCCCCGCACGCCCCATGCCCTCGGTCCTTTTTCCCACCCACGCAACCGTGCGTTTTCAGTTGTCGAATGGCTCGTTCTGCCAGGTCACCGATGCGAAATGCAGCGTGTTGCCGTCTTTCAGATTGGCCATCGACTTGGCCATGAAATCGGTCATGACGGGCCATTTGTAAAAAACCCGCAGCATGTTTATTGATTCAGCCAAGCCCGGGGATACCGTAAAAGCCGCGGGGCTCGTGCCGGTCAGCACGATTTCGCGGTCCTGTATCTTGAAGCCCGCCTGGGCCGCGGCGGCGAAGGTCGGATACTCGCGCAGGTCCACCTCCAATCCCGGGCAGTCCTTGGCGACCATGATCTCCAGCCGGCTGCAGATCATGGTCTTCAGCGTGGCCGCGGTCACATCGGCCTGCCTTACCTGGCCCGTCCGCAGCTGGCGCGCGACATCGTCGGTGATGTTGGCCATCACCTCTTGCCCGGCAAATGAAATGCAGCTCTCCAGTATGGCAAAGACGAGGAGTGCAAATGGCACCGCAAGCATCGCGAATTCCAAAGCCGTGCTGCCGCGCCGGTCGCCAAGGAAGCGCGCGGAAAAGCCTGCTGGTCCTGCTTTGATCATATCCTGTGCCTGCCGATCCTGAAGGGGTGTCGGAGGGAACATTAGCGCAAACCCATTGAAGTGCGGTTTGGATGATCGTTAAATTCGAGGGAGAGCTTTTAACAGGCTGATAACCGAAGCGACATTTCAGCGGGGTGAGAGCAATTCTCTCGTTACCGGCCGGCGCTCATCTCGGCTTCCGAGACCTTCTCCGCATCGCTTTTATACGAGCTTTCGCAATACGGCGTGCAGGACATGGTCTGTATTTCGGCACGCCGATAGATGCGCACCGACGACGCGTCCTGCCGCACGACGGTGATCTGCTCGTCGACGATCGGACGGCCCTCTTGATCGAGGACGACGAGGTTGGTGACGCCGAAGCCCTTGCCCGTCAGCACGATCGTCGAAGCATCCTGCACGGAGGCGTCGGCGATCGCCGGGTTGCCGACGACGATCGTATCGGCGGCGCGCGACAGTTTGACGATCTTCGCCTGGTTCATCGTGACCTCGATGCCGGCGCCAGCCTCGGCCGGCACGACAAAGGCGATGGCGGCAAGAAGCGCGGCAATCGGAAAGGACGATCTCGGCCCGGTCATTGAAGCGCTCCACGGCGGCAAACTGCTCAACGGAACATGAACGAGATTGGTGAACCAACGGTTAAGCGGAGGAGTTCCGTGATGATGTCGGGATCGGCATAGTGATCGCCTGGAGCGGGCCGCCCCTTTCCCAAATCGCTAGATTGCGCCTTTCGCGGCCTTGACGTACCTGTCGGGTCCATGGGCTTCACTTAGTTTACGGTTAACCACGCAATGTCATCGAAGCCGGAAAGGAATCGGTAAGGCTGTTTATTAAGCCGATCGAAAGAGCTTCTCCATAGATTAGCAACATCCGATCAGCCGCTAAGAGAAGTTGACGGAATTGCTGTAACATCTGGAGTAGGAGCTCTCGAATGTCTAATCTCATTGCACGTTTTGTGAAGGACGAATCCGGCGCGACCGCTATCGAATACGGTCTGATCGCCGCTCTCATCGCGCTCGCCATCATGGTCGGCGCCGGCTCGCTGGGCAACGCGCTGAACGCGAAGTTCAACGGGATCGCCACTACGCTCAACGGCGCCGGCTAATAGCCTCTGGTCGTTTTTCGGATCAAGGGCCGCCTCGTTGGCGGCCCTTGATCATTGTGTCAGGCGCTCCTGGATGATTTTGAAATTTCGGCCTCACCAATCGTTAATCGGATGTATCTAGGCTGGGGCCAGGTACAGTGATCATAGGCGCGCGCCGATGCTTGAAGCCCTGATCTTCGTCGTCTTTCCGTTCTGCATGCTCTTTGCCGCGATCTCCGACATGCTGTCGATGACGATCGCCAATCGCGTACCGGTGCTGCTTGTGGCCGTCTTCGCCCTGGTCGCGCCGCTGACGGGCATGGACTGGGCTACCTATGGCTGGCATTTCGCCGCCGCCGGCCTGGTTCTCGCCATAACATTCGCTCTGTTCGCGCTCGGCGGCATGGGAGGCGGCGACGCCAAGCTGCTGGCCGCCACCGCTATCTGGATGGGACTGAACATCCATCTCGTCGAATATCTCGTAACCTCGACATTGATCGGCGGCCTGCTGACGCTCGCCATCCTCGTCTATCGGAAATCGCCGCTTGCGGCCGTCACAAGCTATAATCCGTTTCTTCGCCACTTCGCCGACGAGACATCAGGCGTTCCCTATGGCATCGCGCTTGGCATTGGCGGCCTGCTCAGCTTTCCGAACTCGCCGTTGATGGCGTGGGCACTTGCAAGGCTGGCGGCCTAATTCTCGCCACCATTCTTCCCTCGTCAGACCAGCCTACCATTCCTTCGATTTGGCGTTGGAGCAGGCGGCGTGGCCGCCTTTTTTGCGGTCCGGACCGATGCCTCAAATTTATGTAAACCTTAAATTAATCACGATCGTAAGTATTAAATTAACCTTGTTTTGACGATTGCCGCTGCAAGGTCCGGCTTGGCTACGTGGTTTTTGCCAAGGCGAGGTTCGGACAGATGCCAGCATCCCGACTGATCATTCTAGGCGTGGCGGTGGCCGCGGCGGGTGGTGCAGGCTATGTTGCAAAAAATATGGTGGCGGCTCCGCCGCCTCAAATCGTCGATTCCGGCCCCAAGGCGCCCGCAATCGCGCTGCAGGACGTGCTTGTCCTGTCCGGCGACGTTCCGATGGGCAGCCCGCTCGAGAACAACACCAGCTGGCAGTCCTGGCCGGCCGACGGCATCAATGCGAATTTCATCACCCGCGCCGCGGAGCCCGATGCGCTTGAGAAGCTGAAAGGCGGCGTCGCCCGTGTGGCGATGTATGCCGGTGAGCCGTTGCGACGCTCCAAGTTGATCGGCGAGGGACAGAGCTTCATGTCGTCGATCCTGCCCTCCGGCATGCGGGCCGTCGCCACAGCCGTATCGGCCGACACTTCGGCCGGCGGCTTCATTCTTCCCAATGATTTCGTCGATGTCATCATGACCCGCAGAGCCGATGCCGCGGGCGGCGGCAGCGGTTTTACGACCGAAACCATCCTCAAGAACATTCGCGTCCTGGCAATCGACCAGACCATCCAGGAGGACGAGGAAGGCAAGAGGACCAGGGTCGGCCAGACCGCGACGCTGGAACTGACATCGCAGCAGGCGGAAATCATCACCGTCGCCCAGCAGATGGCGGATCGCCTGACATTGGCGCTGCGGTCGATCAGCGACACCCAGGAGAAGAATCTGGGCGAGGCCGATTATCTCGTTTCCGGCAATGGGCGGCGCGGAACAGTACGATTGATCAAGTCAGGCGAAGTTTCCGAAGTGGGGGCAAGGCAATGAGGCTAGACGCTAGACTGCCGGTCGCCCTGGCTGCGGCTATCGGCCTGTTCCTCCTTGGGATGAATGCGCAAGGCCCCGTCGAGGCGAATGCGGCAGGCAGAAAGGCCGAGGTGTCGGCTACGACCGCCACCCAGCGCGTCAAGCTCGGTCTCAACAAATCGGTGGTCATCGACCTGCCGAGCGATGCCTATGATATTCTCGTCGCCAACCCGGCGGTCGCCGATGCGGTGACCCGCACCGCCAGGCGCATTTATCTGTTCGGAAAGGCGGTGGGCGACACCAACATCTTCGTCTTCGGCCCCAATGGCGAACAGATCGTCAGCCTGGATCTGGCAGTCGAACGCGACGTTGCCGGACTGGAAGACTATATCAGGCGCTTCATACCGTCATCGACCATCACTGTCGAATTGCTGAACGACAACGTCGTCCTGACCGGAACCGTGGACACTCCCCTGGATGCCAAGCGCGCGGTCGATCTGGCCACCATCTTCGTGTCCGGCGGTGAAGCGACCACGGGACAATATTCGCAGACCGCCTCAGGTGGCTCGGCCGAAGCCGGTGTCGACATTGACAATCCGGATTCCGAGCGGCGCGTCAGCAAGATCGTCAACCTGCTGCAGATCATCGGCGACGACCAGGTGACGCTGAAGGTGACGGTGGCCGAAGTCAGCCGCTCGGTGATGAAGCAGCTTGGTGTCAACCTGATCGGAAACGGCGACAGTAATGGCATCAGTTGGGGGGCGATGGGCACCCCCGCATACGGGCTGGGAAAACCCCTGTCGCAATTTTCGGGACTTTCAATCGGCACCTCGGCGCTTCAAGCGTACATCAACGCCATGGAGCAAAGCGGTGTCATGAAGACGCTGGCCGAGCCGACACTGACAGCGGTCTCGGGCGAAAAAGCGACATTCAAGGTTGGTGGCGAATTCAATCTCGTCACAGGCCGAACAAGCACTGTTTCAAACGACAATCAAACGGGCCAGATTGTCTATGAGAAAGAACGCCTTGAATATGGAATTGGGCTCGAATTCCAGCCGGTCGTGCTCTCGGCGGGCCGCATCAGCCTTAAGGTGAGGACGTCGGTTTCGGAACCTACCACAGAAGGCGCCTCCGTGCTCGAAGGGGCTGGTGACTTGCCCGGCACCACTTTTCTGTCGATCCGCAGACGCTTGGCCGATACCACGGTGGAATTGCCCTCCGGCGGCTCCATGATGATCGCCGGTCTCGTTCGAGACGACATCCGGCAGGCGGTCGCGGGGCTGCCCGGGCTGACCAAGATACCGGTGCTCGGCACGCTGTTCCGCAGCCGGGACTTTGTCCGCAACGAGACCGAACTAGTCATCATCATCACGCCCTACCTGGTGAAGCCGGTGGCGCGCAATGCTCTTGCCAAACCGGACGACAATTTCAACGCCGCCAGCGATGGCGCCGGCATGTTCCTTGGCCGTGTCAATCGCGTCTACGGCACCATGCAGACCGACAAGCCCAACGGCCGTTATCACGGCGTTGTCGGCTTCATCTACAAATAATCGGGGAAGCGGACATGTCTCAATCAGCGTTGAAGGCAAGGACGATCACCGCAGCGATGCGGTCCGGCCGTTCGCGGATTTGCCGGCCGGCCATTCCGGTCCTGGCGGTTGCGGTCGCGGCATTGCTGGCGGGCTGCGCCAACCTCAAGCGGGACAGCATCACGGTCGGCGCTGTTCCGGACGACTATCGCACCACCCATCCGATCGTGATTGCGGAGAAAAACGAGAAGATCGATCTTCCGGTCGGCGCCGGCGATCGCGGCATGACCGGTTCTCAGCGCGACACGCTTCTGGGCTTCCTGGATGGATACGACAAAAGCGCCGCTCCGACCCTGACGATCTCGATCCCGAGCGGTTCGGCCAACGAGATCGCCGCGACCGCGGCCGGTCGCGATTTCGCCAGACTTGCGATTGCCAGCGGCATCAGCCGGAACAGGATCGTCATGACCACCTACCAGTCGGTTTCGGCCGAAGCGTCCGCGCCGATCCGCGTCGCCTATGTCTCGGTTAAGGCGCAGACCGACAGGTGCGGACGCTGGCCCGAAGACCTCCTGCAGACCTCGGAAAACAAGCACTATGCCGAATTCGGCTGCTCGTATCAGAACAATCTTGCCGCCCAGATGGCAAATCCGACCGATCTGATCGGGCCGCGTAAACAGACAACCATAGATGCCGAAAGGCGTGGGGTCGTCATTGATGGCTATCGAAACGCGCCATTCTATTCGCCGATCCCGGAAACAGAAGTCGACTACTGATCGATCGCAGGTTGGAGCACACGGACATGAGCAATCTAGCCTACGACACGGCTGTAGATGGCGGCGAAACCTCGCAGCAGGACATCGCCGCCATGCAGGCGTTGCGGCCGATTCCGCGCATCTCGATTCAGGCATTTTGCGAGACCGAGGGCGTTGCCAACCCGGTCGAGCGCGCCGGCGAGGATCGTCGCATGGCGAAGGCCCATCTGAAGGTCCATATGGGCGGCATCGCCACCGCCATCGAATTCTACCAATCGGCGCCGACACCGAACCTGATCCTGCTGGAATCGCGCAGCGAGCCGACGCAATTGCTCGAGCAGCTCACGCAGCTCTCCGAATATTGCGATCCGACCTCGAAGGTCGTGGTCATCGGCCACTACAATGACGTCGGGCTTTATCGCGAGCTCATCCGCTCCGGCATTTCCGAGTATGTCATCGCGCCGGTGTCGATGGCCGATATCGTCAGCGTGATATCGACGATTTTCGTTGATCCGGAAGCCGAGCCGATCGGCCGCTCGATCGCCTTCATCGGTGCCAAGGGTGGCGTCGGCTCCTCGACTATTGCCCACAATGTGGCTTGGGCGATGTCGTCGCTGTTCAAGTCCGAAGTGGTTGTCGCCGATCTCGACCTGGCTTTCGGAACGGCCAACATCAATTTCGATCAGGATCCCGCGCAAGGCATTGCCGAAGCCGTTTTCTCACCGGAGCGCCTCGACGAGGTCTATCTTGATCGGCTGCTTGCCCAGTGCGCCCAGCATCTGTCGCTGCTTGCAGCGCCTTCAACGCTCGAGCGGGTCTATGATTTCGATCCCGATGCATTCACGCAGCTTATCGACACGGCGCAGCGCAGCGTGCCGCTTCTGGTGCTCGATGTCCCGCACGTCTGGACGGGATGGACCAAGAACATACTGGTCAAGGCCGACGAGATCGTGATCACGGCGACGCCGGAGCTGGCCAATCTGCGCAACACCAAGAATCTGGTCGACATGTTCAAACGGCTTCGCCCGAACGATCCGCCGCCGAAGCTGATCATCAATCAGGCCGGCGTGCCAAAGCGTCCGGAGATTTCGTCATCCGACTTCGCCGATTCGCTCGGCCTGTCGCCGATGTCGGTCATTGCTTTCGAACCGTTGCTGTTCGGAAATGCCGCCAACAACGGGCGCATGCTCGGCGAAATGGATGCCAAGAACCCGGTTGTCGGCACGATCAACGAGATTGCCCATGTGCTGACCGGGCGCAGCGAAATCAAGGCAAGAAAGAAAGCGGGCCTCGGCAATTTCCTTGGCAAGCTCTCGCGCAGCAAGAAGTGATGCTTCCGGAGCGGAATTGGTAATCGATCATGTTTGGTAAAAGAGGCAGCGACGACGGCAGCCGGTTCACCCCGGAATTCCGTCAGCCGGCACCTGCGCCTGCCGCGCCGGCGGCAAACCCTGCGGAAACGGCGGTTCTTGCCAAGCCCGCACCGCCGCCGTCGCTTGGCGCGTCTGCCGCGCCGCCGCCCGTGCGCCGTGCGGTCGAGGCGCCGCAATTGGCGCCGGAGCCGAAAAAAGTTCAGCGCCAAAAGAGCGAAACCTACTACGACACCAAGAGCCAGGTCTTTGCCGCGCTCATCGACACCATCGACCTGTCGCAGCTCGCCAAGCTCGATCCCGAAAGCGCACGCGAGGAAATCCGCGACATCGTCAACGACATCATCGCGATCAAGAATTTCGCGATGTCGATTGCCGAGCAGGAAGAACTGCTCGAAGACATCTGCAATGACGTGCTGGGTTACGGGCCGCTGGAGCCATTGCTCGCCCGCGACGACATCGCTGACATCATGGTCAACGGTTCCAAGAACGTCTACATCGAGGTCAACGGCAAGGTCGAGCAGACCGGCATTCGTTTCCGCGATAACCAGCAGCTCCTCAACATCTGTCAGCGCATCGTCAGCCAGGTTGGCCGCCGCGTCGATGAATCGAGCCCGATCTGCGACGCGCGTCTTCCCGATGGTTCCCGCGTCAACGTCATCGCGCCGCCGCTCGCCATCGACGGCACCGCGCTCACCATCCGCAAGTTCAAGAAGGACAAGCTGACGCTCGATCAGCTGGTCAAGTTCGGCGCCATTTCGCCGCACGGCGCCGAAATTCTCAAGATCATTGGACGCGTCCGCTGCAACATCGTCATTTCGGGCGGCACCGGCTCGGGCAAGACGACGCTGCTCAACTGCCTGACCAACTATATCGACCGCGAGGAGCGCGTCATCACCTGCGAGGACTCGGCCGAGCTGCAACTGCAGCAGCCGCATGTCGTGCGTCTAGAAACCCGCCCGCCCAACCTCGAGGGCGAGGGCGAGGTGACGATGCGCGACCTGGTCAAGAACTGCCTGCGCATGCGGCCCGAGCGCATCATCGTCGGCGAAGTCCGCGGACCTGAAGTGTTCGATCTTCTGCAGGCGATGAACACCGGCCATGACGGCTCGATGGGCACGATCCACTCGAACAGCCCGCGCGAATGCCTAAACCGTATCGAATCGATGATCGCTATGGGCGGCTACACGCTGCCGCAGAAAACCGTGCGTGAGATCGTGGTTGGTTCGGTGGACGTGATCATCCAGGCTGCACGCCTGCGCGACGGATCACGTCGCATCACCCACATCACCGAGGTGATTGGAATGGAGGGCGACGTCATCATCACGCAGGACATCGTCCTCTACAACATAAAGGGCGAAGACGCGAACGGCAGGCTGCTGGGTGAGCACGTGTCGACAGGTATTGGTCGCCCGCACTTCTGGGAGCGCGCCCGCTATTATGGCGAGGAACAGCGCCTCGCCAATGCGCTCGAGGCGATGGAGAAACGCGCTGACTGATGTGTCTGGAGGCGTAGGGGCCGGAATCGATGTTCGGAATTGACGGCACCGTATTGGCATTCATCGTTCTCGCCGGCTTCAGCGCCGGCGCGGTCGCCTATGCTTTTCTGTTCAATCGCATCAGCACCGAGAAGCAAGTCGGCAGGCGGCTTGAAACGATCAAGACCGCCGAGACGGATGGTGCCGTCGTCAAGGCCTCGCGCGATCGCATGGCGGAAGCGGCCAAGCGGCGAAAATCGGTCCAGGATTCGCTGAAGGATCTCGAACAGAAGCAAAAAACCAACCAGAGCATCGTCAAAAAGCCGCCACTGAAGGCTCAGATCCGTCAGGCGGGCATGAAGGTCTCACTTGAGCGCTTCTATCTCTACTCGGCGGTTTGCGGCGTCGCCCTGACGTTTCTTGCCTATTTCATCGGCGCACCGTTGTATGTCTTGCCGGGTGCGCTGCTGGTCGGTGCTCTCGGCCTGCCACGCTGGTTCGTCTCGTTTTGCCGCGCCCGCCGGGTCAAGGCATTCCTTAACGAATTTCCGAACGCGCTCGACATCATCGTGCGTGCGGTCAAATCCGGCCTGCCGCTGAACGACGCCGTCCGCCTGATCGCCAATGAATCCCCTGAACCGGTCAAGACCGAGTTCCGCCGCATCGTCGATTCGCAGCAGATGGGCCTGTCGATCCCCGACGCCAGCATGCGCATGGCTGAGACAATGCCGTGCACGGAAGCAAGCTTCTTCGGTATCGTCATCCAGATCCAGTCCCAGGCCGGCGGCAATCTTTCCGAGGCGCTGGGCAATCTTTCGCGCGTGCTTCGCGATCGCAAGAAAATGAAGGCCAAGGTCCAGGCGCTGTCCATGGAAGCGAAGGCGTCCGCCGTGATCATCGGCGCGTTGCCTTTCGTCGTCGCCTTTCTCGTCTACCTGACAAGCCCGAACTACATCATGCCTCTGTTTACCACCAACGTCGGCAATCTGATCCTCGGCTGCTCGGCGGTCTGGATGGGGATCGGCATCCTGGTGATGCGCAAGATGATGAACTTCGAAGTTTAGGATTTCGAGCGCATGACTGAGAACGTCGTCAAAACCCTTACCGATCCGGCGTTTCTAATTGCCTTGCTGGTCGGCATCGCGGTGTTTGCAACCGTCTTCACGCTGCTGCCTGCCTTTGGCGGAAACCAGCTCAAGGCGCGCATGAAATCCGTGGCGCTGGAGCGCGACGAATTGCGCGCCAAGCAGCGTGCGCGGCTTGCCGTCGAGGCCGATCGCCGCCGCAAAGGCCTGCGCGAGGAACAGTCGATCGGCATGCGCAATATTGTCGACCGGCTGGATCTGAGGCGCGCCCTGGCCGACGAAGGCACCTTGCAGAAACTCAAGGTGGCTGGCTTTCGCGGGCAGAATCCGCTGACGCGTTTCCTTTTCTTCCGTCTGGTCCTGCCCTTTGTCGGCTTCGCCCTGGCTGCGATGTATCTGTTCGTGCTCGGGGGGTTGCCGGAGCAGCCGCCTCTCATCAAATTGTTCGTCTGTATCGTCGTGGCCTATGGCGGTTTTTACGCGCCGGTGCTCTATGTCAACAACCGCGCCACCAAGCGCAAGCAGTCGATCCAGATGGCGTGGCCGGACGCACTCGATCTGATGCTGATCTGCGTCGAATCCGGCATGTCGGTGGAGGCGGCGTTTCGCAAGGTCGCGGACGAGATCGGCGCGCAATCGGTGGCACTTGCCGAAGAGTTCATCCTGACCAATGCCGAGCTTTCCTACTTGCAGGAGCGCAAGCAGGCTTACGAAAACCTTGCAAGCCGCACCGGCCTGGAGTCGGTTAAGTCGGTGTCACAGGCGCTGGTCCAGGCCGAGCGCTACGGCACGCCGGTGGCGCACGCGCTGCGCGTGCTTGCCGGCGAAAGCCGCGACATGCGTATGAACGCCGCCGAAAAGAAAGCCGCGGCCTTGCCGCCGAAGCTCACCGTGCCGATGATCCTGTTCTTCCTGCCGGTGCTGTTCGCCATCATTCTAGGCCCCGCCGGCATCCAGGTGAGCCAGCGCGGCATCTTCGGCGACGAATCGACATCCAGCAGCCAATAGCCAAGGCGACAATAACTGCGAAAGCCGCGATGCTGATGCAGCGCGGCTTTTGTGTTTCCGGCATGTCGATGAATTGGGAACTGGCCGGTTCGAAGCAAGGCCGGCGCAGTCAGTTGGTGGCAGGCTTTGCCTTGTCCTTGTCCTGGTCCTTAAGCTGGCTCCAGGCGTTCTGCTGGGCGAGCATCTGGCGAAGGTAAGCCACGTTCGCCTGCGCCTGATCGGGCGAGAGCTCCTGCGAGGCGATCTTCTCGGCCTCGTCGAAGCGGCCCTGCAGGCCGACGACCAACGCCAGGTTCTGGCGGACGCGGCTGTCGGCGTTCGGCTGCTGGGCGGCCGAGCGCATATAGGTTTCGGCCGTGCGCAGATCACCTTCCAGCACATAGGACATGCCGAGATTTGAAAGGATCGAAGGTTCGTTCGGCTTGAGGTCAAGCGCCTTGCGGTAATTCTGCCGCGCCTCGTCTCTCTGGCCAAGCTGGTCGAGAATCGCGGCTTCCGCCGACACCAGCTTCCAGTCGGGATATTCCGGTGTCTGCGCGCGGCGCACCGCGTCGAGCGCCGGCTCGAACTGCCCGTTGGCGGCAAGTGCCTTGCCATAGGCGGCGAGCACGTCGCGGTCCTTCGGCAGGGCGATCGCCAGCTTGCGCATCACCGCGAGCGATTGGTCGGCGTCGCCATCCATTTGCAACGCCGCGGCATAATTCGTGGCGATCCGCTTGTCGTTGGGGTTCTTGGCGTAGGACTGACCGAGCGCGATCGTCGCCTTGTGCAACTCGCCGGCCGACATGGTTTCCAGGGGTTTGCCGCTGGTCCGTCCGATCGAGCCGGTTGTCAACTTGCTGGTCCCGCAGCCTGCAACGCTTGCAGCGAGCGCTATTATGAACGCCGTGGTTATCAGCCGCTTCCCCGTGGCGTTCGTCATGCGGTTGGTCGGCATCTGCACCAGGGCCTCCATTCGTAAACGTAGCCACTACGTGGCCATCTTCCCTCCCGCAGAAATATTCTGTTAACCCTAACGGACAGTTAAAAAGCGCCGACTCGGAAGCCGGAGACCATCGAATGCCAGTCGAACTCATCGAGAGAAAATTGAAGACCACGCTGCCGGTTCATCTGGTGGCGAAGGATAGACTGGATGCAGCGGGGCTTGCCTCGTCCTCGCTCGCCTGGGCCAAGGCCAACGGCTTTTCCGGTGAGGCCGGCAGTACGCTGATTCTACCGGATGAAAACGGTGCGCTTGCCGGAGCGCTGTTCGGCACGGGCGATGGCGAAGGCGCGCTTGCCATCGGCGCGCTGGCGAGAGCCTTGCCCGCAGGCGATTGGCATTTCGCCTCGGCACCCCCCGAACCGGAACTTGTGGCCGTCGCACTGGCGCTCGGTAGCTATATCTTCACCCGCTACGGCAAGAAGCCTGGCAAGGCGCTCCGTTTTTCGTTGCCGCCGGGCGCCGACGCTGCGCGTGTTCGCCGAACTGCCGATGGCGTCTTTCTGACGCGCGATCTGGTCAACACGCCGACCAGCGACATGGGACCGGACGAGTTGGAGAAGGCAGTTCGGACCCTTGCTAGGACGTACAAGGCCGAAGTGTCGGTGACCAAGGGCGACGACCTGCTTAAGAAGAATTTCCCGATGATCCATGCCGTCGGCCGCGCATCGGCCGGGGCGCCGCGCCTGATCGACATGATTTGGGGGCCGAAGAACGCCCCGGAGGTGACGCTGGTCGGCAAGGGCGTCTGCTTCGACACCGGCGGCCTCGACATCAAGCCGTCCTCGGGCATGCTCTTGATGAAGAAGGACATGGGTGGTGCCGCCAACGTCCTGGGCCTCGCCTCGATGATCATGGCCGCCGGGCTGAAGGTCCGGCTGCGTGTGCTGATCCCGGCGGTCGAGAATTCTATTGCTGGCAACGCCTTCCGGCCCGGCGACGTTCTGGTGAGCCGCAAGGGCATCACCGTCGAGATCGGCAACACCGACGCCGAGGGACGGCTGGTGCTGGCGGACGCCTTAGCACTGGCAGACGACGACGAGCCGCAGCTGCTGATCGACATGGCGACCTTGACGGGGGCTGCTCGCGTCGCGCTCGGTCCCGACCTGCCGCCTTTCTACACCGGCGACGAAATGTTGGCGTCCGACCTCGCTGCGGCCTCCGTCGCAGTCGAGGATCCTCTATGGCGCATGCCGCTGTGGAAACCCTATGACGCAAAGTTGTCGTCGAAAATCGCCGACATCAACAACGTCACGTCAGACGGTTTCGCCGGCTCGATCACCGCAGCGCTGTTCCTCAAGCGCTTCGTCGAGAAGACCGCCGCCTGGGCGCATTTCGACATCTTCGCCTGGAATCCGTCCGATCGTCCGTACGGTCTCGCCGGCGGCGAGGCGCAAGCCATCCGCGCGCTGGAAAGGGTCATCTCGAAACGCTACGCCTGACGGTTGCGGTCCGACAGGAAATTATCGAGACTGAAACGGAACCGAAACAATTTGCCGTCATTCTGGCCGGATGTCGATTTCGATGCGCCCGAGCCAGGCCTTGCGACTGTGGCAGCAGGTGATGCTGTCCCAGGTGCGCGCCGACGCGCCGGACCTCACCATGCGCCAGACGGCGATCCTGTTCACCATCTATCTCGACCCGCCACCGCACACGGTGCGCGGGCTAGCCTCCCGGCTCAACGTTACCAAGCCGGTGATCACCCGTGCGCTCGACACGATGGGAGCGCTGAAGCTGGTATCGCGCCATCGCGACGAGCTCGACAAGCGCAACGTGCTGGTCAAGCGAACTGTGGAAGGTGCTCTCTTTGTCGAGCGCTTCGGCGATGTTATCATAGCCAAGGCCCAGGAACTGCCCATTTAGAGCATGATCCCGAACCGTAGGTCAGCGAAGCAAAGGTTGGGAACCTGTTTTCGGAAGAGATCATGCTCAAACACCAGGATAGAGCCGAGTTGCCGATTTGACCGCCAGGGATGCCCGCCTTCACGCCTTCCGTTCCGATCTCGCCGACGTCAGGCTGAAAGGCGAGGTTGCCGCCGACCGGTTTGTCGCCGGCCGTCCAGCGCGTATCGCCGCTTCCGTTGCCGATGTCCGCAGGGCGCCGCGCCCGGATGCCGGCGTCAACACGCAGCTTCTGTTCGGCGACGACGTTCTCGTTTTCGAGGACGTTGAAGGCTGGGCCTGGATCCAGGCTGAACGCGACGGCTATGTCGGTTATGTCACTGAAACCGTGCTGGGCGGACGGGACCATGCACCCACGCATCTCATCTCGGTGCCGCGTACCTTCCTCTATCCGGGGCCGGATTTGCGGTTTCCGCCAAGCGGGCAGCTGTCGATGGGATCGGCGGTGACAGTGACGGACGTGGCCGAAACGCGCGGCACGCATTATGCGCTGCTGCCGTCCGGCGAGGCGCTCATATCGGGCCATTTGAGGCCCTTGAACAAACCAGCTGCCGATTACGTCGCGGTCGCGGAAACCTTTCTCGGCACGCCCTATCTGTGGGGCGGCGCCTCCGGTTTCGGCATCGATTGTTCCGGTCTCGTGCAATTGGCGATGCACATGGCCGGCAGGCAAGTGCTGCGCGATTCCGACATGCAGGCCGCGACCATCGGTGAGTCGCTCGAGCCCGGACCAAATTTTGCCGGGCTACGCCGCGGCGATCTGGTGTTCTGGAAAGGCCATGTCGCTGTTATGACCGATCCAGAAACCATGATTCATGCCAACGGCCATACCATGCTGGTCTCGCGTGAAGGGTTCAAGGACGCCCTTGCCCGCATCGGCTATCTTTATGGCGCGCCGACAGGGTTTCGTCGGCCGTAGCATCAGAGCCCAAGCTTCCCCACAAGAGGGAAGGAAAAAACCGATCACCTTTTGTTCCGATTCTTCTTGGCGATTTAGCCCCGCCGCGCTACCTCTGGCGGGTGACAGAGCAGCCGCGCCTCGCCGAACAGCATGACCCCGTGCGCTTGCCCGAACCATTCCTCAAATGGTTCGCGCAAAAGGGCTGGTCGCCGCGCGCCCATCAGATCGAATTGCTGGCGACGGCCCAAGCCGGGCAGTCGGTGCTGCTGATCGCGCCGACTGGCGCCGGCAAGACGCTGGCCGGGTTTCTGCCTTCACTGACCGAGCTGGCCGGTCGGCCAAGAAGAAAACCGGGGCAGGCGCATCGCGGCATCCACACGCTCTACATCTCGCCGTTGAAGGCGCTGGCCGTCGACATCGAGCGCAACCTCGGCAAGCCGGTGGAAGAGATCGGTCTGCCTGTCACCATCGAGACGCGCACTGGCGACACGCCGTCTCACAAGCGCCAGCGGCAAAAGCTGGTGCCGCCCGACATTCTCCTGACCACGCCCGAGCAATTGGCGCTGCTGATCGCGGCGCCCGACGCCGGGCGTTTCTTCGAGGATCTGCACTACGTCGTGCTCGACGAACTGCATTCTTTGGTGACGTCGAAGCGCGGGCATCTCCTGTCGCTCGGGCTGGCCCGGCTGCGCTCCTTTGTTCCCGGCTTGCAGACGATCGGCCTGTCGGCAACGGTCGCCGAGCCGGCCGAATTGCGGCGCTGGCTGGTCAGCCAGAATCCCCCGGGCGGCATGGCCGAATTGATCGTCGTGACGGGCGGCGCCAAGCCCGAGATCTCCATTCTCGATTCGGAAGAACGCGTGCCGTGGGCTGGACATTCGGCCCGCTACGCGACACCGGAGATCTATAGCGAGATCAAGCGACACAAGACGACCCTGCTGTTCGTCAACACACGCAGCCAGGCCGAGCTGCTGTTCCAGGAGTTGTGGCGGGTCAATGAGGACACTTTGCCGATCGCGCTGCATCACGGCTCTCTCGATGTCGCCCAGCGCCGGCGCGTCGAAAAAGCTATGGGCGAGAATGCCTTGCGCGCCATCGTCGCCACTTCGACGCTCGATCTCGGCATCGACTGGGGTGACGTCGACCTGGTCGTGCATGTCGGCGCGCCGAAGGGGGCGAGCCGGCTGGCGCAGCGTATCGGCCGCGCCAACCACCGCATGGATGAGCCATCGAAGGCGATCCTGATTCCGGCCAACCGCTTCGAGGTGCTGGAATGCCGGGCCGCGATCGACGCCAATTATCTCGGCGCCCAGGACACGCCGCCGCTGGTCAATGGCGGGCTCGACGTGCTGGCACAGCATGTTCTGGGTTGCGCCTGCGGCGCGCCCTTCCATGCCGATACGCTGTTCGAGGAAGTGCGAACGGCCGCGCCCTATGCCGGTCTCGATCGGCCGACATTCGACCGCGTCATCGATTTCGTCGCCACCGGCGGCTATGCGCTGAAGAACTATGAGCGCTACGCCCGCATCCGCCTGAACAAGGACGGGCTGTGGCGCGTGTCCAATCCTCGCATTGCCCAGCAATACCGGCTGAATGTCGGCACCATCATCGAGGTGCCCGCGCTCAACGTGCGTTATGTCCAGGCCGGCAGCAGAGGCTCTGCCTCGCGTGGTGGCCGGGTTCTCGGCAAGATCGAGGAGGCCTTCCTCGAAACGCTGACGCATGGCGATACCTTCATGTTCGCCGGCAAGGTGCTGCGCTTCGAGGGCATCCGCGAGAATGAGTGCTTTGTGTCCAATGCGCCCGGCAGCGACGCCAAGGTGCCTTATTATGGCGGCGGCAAATTCCCGCTTTCGACTTACCTCGCCGAACAGGTCCGCATTATGCTGGACGACCCGCAGCGGTGGAAGAAGTTGCCGGAGCAGGTCGCCGACTGGCTACGCTTCCAGGCGGACAAATCGGTGCTGCCGAAACGCGACGACCTGCTGATCGAGACCTTTCCGCGCGGCAACCGGCACTATTCGGTGGCCTATCCGTTCGAGGGTAGGCTGGCGCACCAGACGCTCGGCATGCTGCTCACCCGCCGGCTCGACAGGGCGGGAGCCAGGCCGCTCGGCTTCGTCGCCACCGACTATGCACTTGCCATATGGTCGCTCGCCGATATGGGCAGGATGTTCAGGGCGAAGAAGCCGTCGCTGGCCGCGCTTTTCGACCAGGACATGCTGGGCGACGATCTCGAAGCCTGGCTGGCCGACAGCTGGCTTTTGAAGCGCACCTTCCGCAATTGCGCGCTGATCTCGGGGCTGATCGAAAAACGTCATCCGGGCCAGGAGAAAAGCGGGCGTCAGGTCACGGTGTCGACCGACCTCATCTACGACGTTCTACGCAGCCATGAGCCCGACCACATCCTGCTGCAGGCGACGCGTGCCGACGCGGCCACGGGTCTGCTGGATGTCAGCAGACTTGCCGAGATGCTCTCGCGTATCCAGGGACGAATCGTGCATAAGAACCTCGAACAGATCTCGCCGCTCGCCGTGCCGATCATGCTTGAGATCGGCAAGATGCCGGTGCATGGCGAGGCCGATGATACGCTGCTGATGGATGCGGCAACACTGGTCGAGGAGGCCATGGGGACGAAATGACATTTGCGATCGCCATGACTGCGCCCTTGGCGGATGCCGATTCTATCGGCATCGCCGGCGAGCGCGTGATCTGCGATCGGCGCGGCGTGCTTTATTTTCCCGAACTTCGGCTGCTGACTGTCTCCGACCTGCATCTGGAAAAGGGCTCGTCGCTGGCACGGCGCGGCGCGCTGATCCCGCCTTACGATACCGGCGCGACATTGCTCCGATTGCAGGCGGTGATCGCCGACTACCAGCCTGCGATCGTCATCAGCCTGGGCGACAGCTTCCATGATGGCGGCGGCGCGGCGCGCATGCACTCAAGCTTTCGCGAACGGCTGGAGGCACTGATGGCCGGTCGCGACTGGTTCTGGGTTGCCGGCAATCATGATCCGGACGCGCCGGCCGACCTGCCCGGCGAGACGGTGCGCGAGCTGGCCATAGGCTCTCTCGTATTCCGACACGAGCCTTCGGCGGTGAGAGTGGAAGGCGAGATATCAGGCCATTTGCACCCTTGCGCTCGCATCGTGCAGCAAGGCCGCTCGGTGCGGCGGCGCTGCTTTGCCGGCGACGGCGGCCGCATGATCATGCCGGCCTTCGGCGCCTATACCGGCTCCCTCAATGTGCTCGACCGCGCCTATGCCGGGCTGTTCCGTCGCGAAACGCTGATGGCCTATATGCTTGGCACGGAACGGATTTTCGCGATTTCCCACGCAATGCTGCGGCCAGGCTGAGCTGCTCTACCTGCCATAGTAGAGGGTAACCGTGTGCTTCGCCTCGGCGAAGAACAGCCAGCGTTCGACCAGCATACCGGCGAATTGGGCGATTGCGGCGAGTGCCGACAGGACCGCCGCATAGGGCCATGGCAAGGCGAACGCGGCAGCCAGCAGCAAGACGGGCAGAGCGAACGCCAGCATTTGCGTGATCTGGCGCAGCCGCGCCTTGTGCTTGCGCGCGATGCGGAAGCCCATCTCCTTGAGCAGGTAGTTTTCCTCGGTGTGCGGCCACTCCAGCGACCGTACCGTACCGCCCGCAAGCCCGGTCGCGGTGTTGGCGGTTGTCGCAATTTCCAGCCTGTCATTGTATCGCCAGGTTGCCAGCTTCCAGCCCCAGCCGAGCACGGTCAGCAGCACGCAACCTGCCAGAGCGATGGTCGAGCCGATGGCGAAACCCTGCAGCAGCGCGTTGAGCAGTACGCTGCCGCTCATCGCCGAAAAGATCAGATAGCCGGGCAGAGTGAAGCGGCTGTGCCACTGGGCGATCGGCTTCAGCGATGCATAGATCATGCCGGTGGTGCAGACGGTGGCGACCGCGCCGGCCGCAGCCAGGAGCCCGGCGATGGCCACCCAGCCGTTTGTGCGGCCGAGGAACACCCAGCCGATGGCGAACAGTCCCGCCGGCACGAAGGTCGCGACCGACGCGACGCCTTCGCGTGACAGCCACGAACTGCGCCATTGCGAGAAGGCGCGCCAGGCACGTTCTGGTCGGCCGAGATGGCCGGCCGACGACAACAGGCCGGCCGAGATCAGGCCGAGCGCCAGCCCCATGCCGAGGAGGCCGAGCCAGAAACTGGGCGGGACAAGCCCCAGCCCGGCCAGTACGCCAAGCAGCGCGAGCAGGCCGTAACCGGCGCCCGTGGCGGTGGTGAAAAAGACGACGGAGAAGGCTGGATGCATGGAGGCGCTGATCAGTGCGAAAGCATGCGGTCGACCCAGCCGAGGAAACCGCCTTCGGCCCGCACCGGTTCGAGCGCCGGCGCCGGCACCGATGCGGCGCGTGTGGTATGGGCGCGCGGCGGCAAATATTTGTTGGTCGGGTGATAGCCGAGTTCTGGCATCAGGTCGACGCCGCCGCGCTCGGCCACCAGTTGCGAGATCGCCGACGCCGGGTCGCCGAGATCGCCGAAATGCCGTGCGCTGGTCGGGCAAGCGGCGACGCAGGCCGGCACCCGGTCTTCTTCCGCCAGATTGTCGTTGTAGATGCGGTCGACGCACAGCGTGCACTTCTTCATCACGCCGACATCGGTATCGAATTCGCGCGCGCCATAGGGGCAGGCCCAGCTGCACAATTTGCAGCCGATACACTTGTCCTCGTCGACCAGCACGATGCCGTCCGAAGCCCGTTTGTAGGAGGCGCCGGTCGGGCAGACGGTGACGCAGGCCGGAGTCTCGCAATGCAGGCAGGAGCGTGGGAAATTGACCGTGCGCCCGCCCATCTCGGTCATGTGCTCATAGCTGTGCACGCGGTTGAACCAGACCCCGTCGACATCGCCGCCATAGGGATCGATATCGGTCAGCGGCGCCATGTGACCGCCGGTGTTCCATTCCTTGCAGGCGGTAACGCAGGCCTGGCAACCGACGCAGGTGTCAAGGTCGATGACGAGGCCGAGCTTTTTGTCGGTATGGGCGGGGAGACAGGTCATGGTCTGGCGGCTTCTCTTTCCCGGCGAAACTCGGCGCCGAAACTGAGCTTGTCGGGCGAGGGTTCGAAATGCGGCGGCTGCCGGAAGCGCTCGAACTGCGGCTCGGTGAAGCCGGCTTCTTCAGCCGCGCATTTGACGATGCGGACGCGCAGGTCGAACCATGCCGCCTGGCCGGTCACCGGATCGGAATTCGAATAGCGCTTGCCATTGGCATCGGCAGAAGTCTGGTCGCCGATGATATGGTTGAGCAGAAAGCCGCGGTTGGATTCGGCGGCGTCGTCCTTCAGTCCCCAGCTGCCGCGTCGCTTGCCGATAGCGTTCCAGGTCCACACCGTGTCGACGTTTACCCCGTCGACCAGCTTGATCTGCCCCTTGACCTTGCCGTTGATGCTCTCGATCCACACCCAGTCGTCATCGACAAGGCCGAGGCCGGCTGCGGTCCGGTTGTGCACGAACAGCCGGTTCTGGCTGGTGATCTGCCGCAGCCACGCGTTCTGCGAACCCCAGGAGTGGTACATATGCATCGGCCGCTGCGTCAGCGCGTGCAGCGGGTATTTCTCGAGGTCGACAGCGGCCTCCTCGAAGGGCGCATACCAGAATGGCAGCGGATCCATATAGGTCTCGATGCGGCTGCGCTCCGCCTCCGGCGGCCGCACCCTACCATGGCCGCGCGCCGCAAGGCGAAAGCGCTGCATCGGCTCGGAATAGAGCTGGAAGACGATCGGCTCGGCCTTCGGGATAAAGCCCATATTCTCGGCGAAGTCGAGATAGGAGCGGTTGGCCATCTTGTAGTAGCGCTGGTCGTCCGCAAAATCATGGTGCCAGAAGCCGCCATTGTCGATGTAGCGCTGAAGCTGGTCGGGATTGGCGTCGCCCTTGCCGATCGAAGTCCCGTCCTTGCCGCGCCAGCCGGCGAGCGGGCCGATGCCCGGCGTGCGCTCATGGTTGACGATGTAATCGGCATAGTCGCGGTATTTGGCCGAGCCGTCGTCGTCGACGAAGCCGGGCAGGCCGAGCCGCGCGCCAAGCTCGATCAGCACAGTCTGGAACGGCCGCACGTCGCGGTCCGGCTCGACGACGGGATGGCGGATGGCGTCGCCTGGGCCGTCGGCATGGCTGATCGGCCGATCGAGCAGGCTGATGCAGTCGTGACGCTCGAGATAGGTGGTGTCGGGAAGCACGAGATCGGCGAACGGCACGGTCTCGGAATAATAGGCGTCGGAATAAATGATGAAGGGGATCTTGTAGTTTCCGGCCTCGTCGCTGTCGGTCAGCATCGCCATCGTCTCGATGGTGTTCATCGACGAGTTCCAGGCCATGTTGGACATGTACATCATCAGCGTGTCGATCGGATAGGGATCGCCGGCCCAGGCATTGCGGATGACCGTGTGCATGAGGCCGTGCGCGGCGAGTGGCGCGTCCCAGGAATAGGCCTTGTCGATGCGAATAGGCGTGCCGGCGTCGTCGACGAGCAGATCGTCCGGTCCGCAGACGAAACCGAGAGGCATGCCTTCGAGCGGCGTCATCGGCCTGACATCCTTGCCCGCCGGCTTCGGCACCGGCGGCGCCGACCGGGGATAGGGCGGCTTGAAGCGAAACCCGCCCGGCACGTCCACCGTGCCGAGAAGCACCTGGAGCAGGTGGATGGCGCGGCAGGTGTGAAGGCCGTTCGAATGGGCCGAGATGCCGCGCATCGCATGCATCGACACCGGCCGTCCCTTGATCGTCTCGTGCCGGCGGCCGGCCCAGTCGGTCCACGCTATCGGCAGTTCGATCGCCTGTTCGAAGGCGACATGCGCCAGTTCGGCGGCGATCCGGCGGATGGTGTCGGCGGCAACACCGCAGCGTTCGGCGACGGCATCGGGAGAATAGCTCTCCTGCAGATAGCGGTCGGCAACGAGCTGGAAGACCGGAACGCAGCGGCGGCCATCGACCTGGAAGTTGCCGGTCAGCGCCGGCTTTGCGTCGGTATCGGTGACGCTGACGGGCACTTTCGCCACCCTGTCCCAGGCCAGCGGATTGCCGTTACCGTCGCGTGCGAACAGCCCATCGTCGGCAGCATTCGGCTCCTGGATGACGAGGACATGAGCATTGGTGTAGCGCAGCAAATAATCGAGATCGACGCGGCCGGCCTTCAGCAGTTCATGGATGAGGGCTAACACGAACAGTCCGTCGGTACCGGGCCGGATGCCGATCCAGTCATCGGCAATGGCGTTGTAGCCGGTGCGGCACGGATTGATCGAGACCACCTTGGCCCCGCGCGCCTTGAGCTTGCCGAGACCGATCTTGATCGGATTGGAATCATGGTCCTCGGCAACGCCGAACAGCATGAAGTATCTCGTGTTGTCCCAGTCGGGTTCGCCGAACTCCCAGAACGAGCCGCCGATTGTATAGAGCCCGCCGGCCGCCATGTTGACCGAGCAGAAGCCGCCATGGGCGGCGAAATTCGGCGTGCCGAACTGCCTCGCCCACCAGCCGGTCAACGATTGCGACTGATCGCGCCCGGTGAAGAAGGCGAGTTTCTTCGGATCGGTCCGGCGGATTTTCGAAAGTCGTTCCGTCGCGATTGAGAAAGCCTCCTCCCACTCGATCTCACGAAATTCTCCCGAGCCGCGCGGACCTGTGCGCAGCAATGGTTTCTTCAACCGGGCCGGACTGTAGTGCTGCATGATGCCGGCACTGCCCTTGCCGCACAGCACGCCGCGATTGACCGGATGGTCCTTGTTGCCGTTGATGTAGCGGACCTTGCCGTCCTTGATGTGGACGTCGATGCCGCACCGGCAGGCGCACATGTAGCAGGTGGTCTTGGCGATGCTGTCGGAGACATCGGGCGAAGTATCGACGCCATCGCCCTCGTCGGGCGCGCGCGTGTCGGCAAGCGGCCGTTGGGACGGTGCGGAATTGGCGCCGCGCAGCGGTCCGTGGGTCATGATCCGGTGCTTTGGTGAGCCGTGAATTTGGCTTTCGTCTTCGGCCCGGGGCCGCGCATATAGTGCTCTTCCGGATGATAACGGTTGCCGGCAAGCCGACGCCGTAGACCGCGGGTCCAATAGGCAAACAAGGATTTGAACCGCCCGATCACTTTTCTACCCGCTGCAGGTTGGTCGCGATTTTTTTCCAACTTCGCCCGGAAAATTAGAACAAAGCAACCGATCCGTCTAACAAGTTGCTCTTGTAATTCCAATCGAATTTCTTTCTTAATTCTCCCCATGACCCTGGACCAACTGCGGATATTCGTTGCTGTCGCCGAACGGGGGCACATGACCAAGGCGGCCGAGCTGCTGGGCATTTCCCAGTCGGCCGCCTCGGCCGCCATCCGCTCGCTCGAACAGCAGCATGGCGTCCAGCTGTTTAACCGGGTCGGTCGCAACATCGAGCTGGCGCAGACCGGGCGCAGGTTTCTGCCCGAGGCCAAGGCCGTGCTCGAACGGGCGGCTGCCGCCCACGACGTGCTGGAGCACGTCTCGCAGACGATCACCGGCAGCCTTTCCATCGCCGCCAGCCAAACCATCGCCAGCTACTGGCTGCCGCGCCGGCTGGCCTCCTTCCACGAGGCCTATCCCGCCGTCAGGCTGAGCGTGACCATCGGCAACACCAGGCAGGTTGAGACCACCGTACTGGACGGTACGGCTGATTTTGGCCTGGTCGAGGGGCGCACCGATTCGGACATATTGCGGCGCGCCAAGGTCGACGTGGATCGCCTGATGCTGGTCGTGGCGCCTTCGCATCCCGAGATCGCTGAAGTCTCGCGCGGGCATCCCGATATCAGCGAGCTCCGCTGGATCATCAGGGAGGGCGGGTCGGGCACCCGCGAGGTGCTGGAAGATCTTGCCCGCCGCGAAGGGATCTCGTTCGCGGACCTGCGAATATTCCTGGTGCTGCCGAGCAACGAGGCGGTCCGTCAGGCGGTCGAGGCTGGCGCCGGCGCCACCATCATTTCGGAACTCGTTGTCGAACGCGCCGTTGCCGAAGGCAGCTTGCGTTCCGTGCCGATCGATCTGCCGAAACGTGATTTCGCCATGATCACGCATCGTGACCGGCAGGCAAGTCTGGCCCAGATGGCGCTCAAGGCGCATCTGGGCGCGAAGGCCGGCGAGACCGTCCGCGGGTAAGCCGGGTCAGCCGAATTTCCGCTGCGCATCGAGCGCCAGCCCAAGCCCGACCGAGCCGAACATATCACCTTCGATGACGGACGCCTGCGGCACCAAGGCCAATATCTGCTGCCTTGCCAGCGGGATGGCGGTCGATCCGCCGGTCAGGAACACCGCGGTGATGGCGGATGGTTTCACCTGCGCGTCGCGGATCGTCTCGCCAACCGTCGCGGCTACCCGTTCGATATCCCTGGCGATCGTGGCCTCGAGCCCGGCGCGGGAGATTTCTGCCGCGAACTTCGCTCCGGGCAGCGCGACTACGACATCACCAGAGAGTTGCTGCGTCAGCGCGATCTTGGCCGTTTCGACCAAGGCGGCCAGCGCGTGGCCGTAACGATGCTCGACGATGTGGATGAAACGGTCGACCAGGTCGGCGCGTTCCGCCTCGTAGCGGATCTGGCGCAGATGGGTCATCGCCCTGGCGGTGTAGACCAGATTGATGCGTTGCCATGTCGCCAGGTCGATGAAGTAGCTGGCCGGCAAGTTGCGCTTGCCGTCCTTGGTCGGCGAGAGGTAGCCGAGCTGCGGCATCACATGGGTGATGCTCAACAGCCGATCGAAGTCGGTGCCGCCGATGTGGATGCCTCGGCTCGCCAGGATGTCGTCCTTGCGATCGAGGGAGCGGGCGCGCTGCGGCGAGACCCGCACGATCGAGAAGTCGGACGTGCCGCCGCCCATGTCGACGATCAGCGCCAGTTCTTCCCGCGTGACCTTCTGCTCGTAGTCGAGCGCCGCCGCGATCGGCTCGAACTGGAAGGCGATATGCTTGAAGCCCTGGGTGCGGGCCGCGTTTTCGAGTTCACCTTCGGCCTTGGCATCGGCCTCGGCATCGTCGTCGACGAACTGCACGGGACGACCGAGCACCACGCTTTCAACCGTGTCGTCTGCATCCTCTTCCAGCCTTTTCCTGAGATGGCCGACGAACAGACCAATGATCTCGGTGAAGGCGATCGATCGGGACTTGATGCGCGTCTTTTCATGGACAAGCGTACCGCCGAGTACGCTCTTCAGCGAGCGCATCAGGCGACCTTCGATGCTGTCGGTATAGTTGGCGATGGCGCGGCGCCCAAAATAGGTGCGATTGTCCTCGAAGTTGAAGAACACCGCGCTCGGCAGCGTCACCTGACCGTCTTCCAGCGCCACGAGCTGCGGCTGCCCGTTCCTGACCACGCCCACGGTGGAGTTCGAAGTGCCGAAGTCGATACCGCCGAATGCTGGTCTCATCGCAAAGTCCTGTATTTTTGATTTGGGGAGTGACAGCCGGTGTTCGGCCGGGCCGGGGTCGCGGTCTAACCCACGAGCGTAAAAAGGGGAACCGCCTTTTGAAGAGGGTTCAATCCTTCCGGAAGACGAGCCTTCCGAGCCAGCCTGTCAGCATGGCCAACGACACCGCGAAGATGCCATACAGGAAAGAATAATCGTGGGCGACGCGGAAGATCGACTGTTCGAAACCGGATTTGCGGATTTCGAGTTGGGCGGAGCTTTCCTTGATGAACAGGCCGCTCTTGAACAGGAACGCGCGTGCCTTGTGGGTGCCGACCGGAACGTTGGGGGCGAGTCTGACGGTGGCGCGGAACAGGTTCTGCGACAGGAACTGCACGCCGCCGACGTTCACGCTGTAGAGGCCGGTCGCCGTCTTGCGCTCGCGCAGCGCCGCGGTGAATTCCTGGATTGTCGCCGGATTGTCGCCATCGTCGGCCGGCTGCATGTAGATGTTGGCGGCGCCGAGCGACAGTTGCTTGTAGCTGTTGGGGTCGGTGACGTCCTGAAGTGGGCGCGTCGTCGCCACCGAATAGGACACCGGCACGTTCTCGAAGGTCTCGGACTCCAGATTGATCCAGATGCCGAGCACCCTGTCCTTGCGGCGCACGACGACCGGCCGGGCCGGCCCCTCAAGCACGACGATGATGTCGTAGCGCCCTTGGCGCGCGACAAGCGGGTCGGCATTTTCCAGTGAGCCGAAGATGGTGAGGTCGGCGCCGGAAAAGCCGGCGGTGATTGAGACGTGGTCGGTGGACAGGCCGATCTGGATGTTTTCGGTAACCGGCGTCTGCGCTTTTCCCGGTGATGCGGCGGCGAACAGCGACAGCGAGGCAACGGCCAAGAACGCCCTCAAGCCCGCCATCAGGTCGGATCCACGCCGGACAGGGAATAGAGGTTGGGCGGCGTCACGAACAGGTCAATGGCGAGCCGGATTGCGACCGCCAGCACCAGCAGCGCCAGCAGCGCCCTGAGCTGCTCGCCACGCAGCCTTTGGCCGGCCTTGGCGCCGTATTGCGCGCCGGCGACGCCGCCCGCCATCAACAGGAAGGCGAGCATGACGTCGACCGTCTGGTTGGTGGTGGCGTGGACCAGCGTGGTGTAGGCCGAGGTGAAGATGATCTGGAATAGCGACGTGCCGACGACGACGTTGGTCGGCACTTTCAAGAGATAGATCAGCGCCGGTACCATGATGAAACCGCCACCGACGCCCATGATCGACGACAGGAAGCCGATGCCGGCGCCGAGGCCGAGCACCGGGATGACGCTGACGAAAAGCTTCGAGGCCCTGAACCGCATTTTCAGCGGCAAACGGTGGATCCAGTTGTGCTGGCCGGATTTCTTCAGCACCGGTGCCGCGCCGCTACGCGTGGCGCGCAGCGCATTGACGCTCTCGACCAACATCAGCCCGCCGACGGTGCCAAGCAGCACGACGTAGAGCAGCGAGATGAACAGGTCGAGTTGGCCGAGTCGGCGCAAGAAGCCAAAGACAAAGATGCCGCCGGTTGAGCCGACGATGCCGCCTGCCAAAAGCACACCGCCGAGCTTGAAGTCGAGCGTGCCGCGCTTCACATGCGACAATGCGCCGGAGAAGGAGGAGGCGATGACCTGGTTGGCGCCGGTGGCGACCGCGATCGCCGGCGGTATGTTGTAGAAGATCAGCAGCGGCGTGATAAGAAAGCCGCCGCCCACTCCGAACATGCCCGAAAGGAAACCCACCGCCGCGCCCATGGCCAGCAGCACGAAGATGTTGACGGAAATTTCCGCGATCGGGAGATAGATGCCCACCCGTCAGTCTCGATCAGTTTGCCTCTCGACGAATGCAACCGTTGCGGGCATTTCGCGCCAAAAAGCCTATCTCGTTCTTGCGCCTGCCGGGCGGCGAAGTCAAACCTCGCCACGCCGCCGAAACAAAAAACAACTCAATCAGTTAACAGGCGAATGTGTGGCAAAGGCGTCGCGGAAACGACGCATCTGACGTTATTTGCGCGCAAGCAGAGCCTTGACCAGTTTCTCGTCGACCGCTCCCGTCGCCTTCAGGTCGTTGTCGGTCTGGAAAGCCATGATTGCATCCTTGGTTTTCTGGCCCATCACGCCGTCGGCATTGCCGGCCTCATAGCCATTCTTTTTGAGAATGCGCTGGATGTTCTGAACGACCTTTTTCATGTCGACGCTGGCGGTCGTCTGCGGCGTGCCGTCCTGCCATGATTCGGGAATGTCGGCCGAATTGGCCGCAGGATCGAGCGGCTTTGCCTTCCACAGTTCGGCGGCGGCGCGTGCGCGTTCGAGCTGCTCGGGTCTGAGCGCCTTGGCGATCTCGTCGCGCTTTGCCGCCGCATCCTTGTCGCCGGTCTTGGCGACGAGTGCGAACCATTTGTATGATTCTTCGAGGTTCTGCTTCATGCCGACGCCCTTCGCCGCCAGGATGCCGAGATTGAACTGGCTGTCCTTGATACCGAGATCGGCGGCGGCCTGGAACCAGTGCGCGGCCGATTCATTGTCGGTCACGCCGTCCGCAGCCATGGCAAAGAGCACGGCGAGATTGTGCATGGCGCTGGCGTTGCCCTGTGACGCGGCGAGCTGGTACCAGGTCTTCGCCTTTTTCACGTCACGCGCGACGCCGGTGCCCTTCTCATAGAAGTTGCCGATGCGGTATTCCGCTGGCGCGAAGCCGAATTCTGCTGATTTGTCGTACCATTTGGCGGCCGCTGCCATGTCTTGCTTGACGCCGCGCGATTCGGCGTAGCGCGAGCCGATCTCGAATAACGCCTTGGCGTCGCCGCCGGCCGCTGCGTCACGCAAGGCAGCTGGGCCGGCATCGGCTGGGATGTCGATGTTGGCAGTGGCCGCCGCCGTCGAAGCATCCGCAGGCGTGACCGTGCCGGTCATCTCTTGGGTCGCGGGCGTGACGGCTCGCGCAGTGGCCATTGGCTCGGTGTCCGCAGCCGTCGGGCCCCCGGGTGCCGAGGCTGTCACATTCGCCGCCGCCGGATCGGCCGGCGCCGTTGGAGTTATGGGCGCAGGAACGGGTTCAGCCTCGGGTGCGGTGCCCATCGGCGTTCCGGCGTCCGACAGCGCGGCGCGGGCGGCCTGTGCCGGCATGTCGTCCTCGGCTATCGATTCGGACGGCTCTGCCTGCCGGACGGCGCGGGCCGGCGCGCTGTCCTGCGCTGCAGTTTGCGCATCCGTCTTCGGCTCGCTGGCGGTATCGGCCGACGCGGTTTCCGCCGGCTGCGCGGCCACGACCGGCGCCGCATCATTGCTGGCTATTTCAACGGGGTCCGAGAAAAAGGCCTTGCCCAGTTGTAAGCCGGCGAGCGCCAGCATGACTGCGGCGGCCGCCATCAGGATCGGCTTGCGCCGCGCCTTGAGCAGGTCGCCGATCCTGAGCGCCTTCACCGGGCCGCTCATCGTCGATTGCCGCTTGAGAGCGTCGGCCTCGGCAGCGGCCGCTTGCGCCGCGCGTCTGGCTGCGGCGATGAAGTCGGATTTCGATGCATCGGTATTGCCGGCCCTGACCGGCGGTCCGCGTTCGTCGCGCACGCGTTTCATGATGGCGTTGAGGTCGGGTGGGCCGGAGCCGGGCTCCAGCGGCCGGTTGGCAACCTTCGGATCCAGCGGCTCGTCGAGATCGGCGCTCGGTATCTCGACATCGGGCGCCGAGCCGGCAAGCGGTGGAACGTCTGCCTCCTTCTTGCCCTTGAAGGCGCGCGCCAGTCCGCCGAGCATCGACTTCCGGCCGCCGGGCTGCTCACTTTTCTCCGTCACCGTATCCGAACCAAGCGCCGCCATGGCCGCGGCCGCAGCGGCTTCGGCCGGCGTGCGAGTGCCCGGTTCGCTACGCGAACCTGGCTCATTGCGCATGATAGCAGTGGCATGGCTGTCAAGATCGGCCATGTCTCCAGTCAGCGGCAATGGCTGGTCGATATCCATGGACGGCGCGTCCTGGACCGCGATCTTGGAGGCTCGTGCCGCCCGCGCGCGCACCGGCGCAGCAGGCTGCGTGAACTCGCTCGCGGCTTCGGTCGGCTCGCCGGTTTCCAGCGAGCCCAGTCGGTCGACGATCTTGAGCAGCGTGTCGTGGATGGCCTCGAAGGTCCGCGAATTGCGCTCGTCGGAACGGCGCGTCAGTGCTTCGAGCGTCTTCAGATCCTGGGCGAGGCCAGAGACGGCCGCCGTATTGGCACTGGAGCCGGCCAACGAACGGACGGCGCTCTCGGCCGCCTCGCGCGCCGCGCTGAGGATGGAATCGCGGGTGCCAGCCAGCGACTTCTCGATTTCGTTGAGACGAGGGCTGATGTCCTCGAATTCCGGCAGTGGCGTGCCGGGCTTCGAAAGATGCGCCGACAGACCCGCGACTTGCGCTTCCAGGCTGCGGATAAGGGCCGGGTCGATGCCGGCGACTTGTGCCGCGGATGAATCTAGCCGGCTGGAAATATCTTCGAGCCGGCCTTCCAGGCCACGGATGGCCGCTTCGCTTGCGGAATCGGGAATGCGCGTTTCCATGCGCTGGGCCAGCGCGCTGAAGCGGGCGTCGATGGCGTCCATGATGCCGGCCCCGTCGATCTGCGGCATGCGCTGGTCCAGCCTGTCGACGACTTCGTCCAGCCGGCGCTCGAGATCACGAAACAGCATGTTGCCTTGTTCGATCGCGTCGCCTTGGCGGCGCTCCATCATGCCGGACAGCACGTCGAAACGTTGCTCCAGCCCCTGGAAGATGTAGTCGGCATCCGGCATGGCAGGCGCCCTGTCGATCTTGTCGGCAATGAGCGCGATCTGCTTGTCGAGACGCTCCATCGCCTGCTCCGGCAAATTGGCCCGGCCGGCAAGATCGTCGACCCGGCTCGACAGCATGTTGAGGCGGTCGATGACCTCGCCGCTGGGGTGAACTTGCGTGACTTCCTCGATTTGTTGGGCAAGCGAGGCGATCCGCTTCTCGATACGTTCGAATGCATCGGGGTCGAATGAATTGGCCTGCGCAGCGACAGTCGAGGCGACGATCGCGCGGGAAATCTCGTCCAGCCGTTCGTCGATCATGCCGAATGTGCTGCTGCCGCGATTATCCTGCTGCCTGGCGAAATGATCGACGGCGCTGGCAAGCGTGCGGACCTTCTCTTCGAGCGACCGCAGCGACAGTGATTCCGGCAAATTGTTGACGGCATTGCTGATCTGTTCGAGCCGGTCGGTCAGCATCGAAAGACCGGGTGCGTCCGACCGCTCGCGCTGATTGGCATCGACACGATCCTCGAACGCGGTCCAGCGGCGGTCGAAATCGTCCCAGCGGCGGCCGACCGCCTGCACGCTCTCCTCGCGCGCCAGCGTGTCGAGCGCGGCCTTGACCTGCTCCAGCTCGAGCCGGAGCATGTTGACGCTCCTGTCGTCGCTCTTTTCGGCCAGGGTCTGGATGGCGCCGGAAAGCCGCTCGAACTCGACGCCGAGTTCGGCGCTGCCTTTGCCGCCCCCCGATTGGCCACCCGGCTGGGCGCTTGCCTGGAAAGCCCGCTCGATGTCCTTGCGCAACGCTTCGAATTCGCGCTGCAGGCCGGCGGTCATCTGGTGGCGCAGCTCCTCGCGCAGGCCGCGCAATTCGCCGGCGATCTTGCCGACCACGGCGACGCCGTCTTCTTGGCCGCGCACGCGGTCGATATCGCGGGCGATCGCCTGGTAACTCTGGTCGAAGGTAGCCGGCGCCGGGCTTTTCGGCGGCTGCGCGGGGCGCGGATCCTCGTAGGGTCGGGCGCTGGCATAGCGCGGCTCCGCGCTCGGCCGGCGCGGATCGGGACGCTCGCTCATGTCCTCGCGCGTCCGCTCCAGCCGCTGCTCCAGCGTTTCCAGGGAACGGTTGAGCTGTTCAAGCGTGGTGTGCGGCCTGCGCTGCCTGCCGGCGTTGAGTGTATCGAGATAGGACCGCTTGCTGTTCATCGATGCGCCCGTTCAGAATTACTGCTGGCTTATGACCAGTTTCCCAAAGTCCTGCCGGAAACGAAGGCGGCCGCGCGGCTTTGCTGCGGTGGAAGACCAACTTCCCGGGGTTCACCCGCGCTCCGAAAAACCGTGAAAAATTCGCTACAGGATAAACACGGGTAACCGACATGCGCACATTTCGCCCAACGTGGTAAACAACGCGTTAACTAAGCTTAAGAAGCTACAACGTTGTTGAGGAGCGCCTGAAGCGCCAGACCATGCGCTGGCGGATGCGGCAAAAAGTTCGTCCCGCACAACGCCCTTGCTTCGTGAGGCGGCTATCGATATAGAATTGACGTAAACGTAAGGGTGCACAGCCTGTGCCGTTTGCGATTTGTTTGTTGAAACCACGAGTGGAAGCACGCCCCTGCTTCCACTCAGGCGACGCATGGTCCGGGACCGCGGCGCCACCAGATGGGGAATGCCAGTGACCATGAAACTTGTTTCGCCCGGCGAAGCCGCGGCCAATACCAATGACATGTCTGATAAAGCCGGCGAGGATCTTGTCCGCATCGGCGAGATGGCCAAGAAATACGGAGTAACGCTGCGCACGCTGCGTTTCTACGAGGACAAGGGCCTTCTCAATCCGCAGCGCGACGGCTCGACCCGTCTCTACACGCGCCGCGACAAGGCGCGGCTGAAGCTGATCCTGCTCGGCCGCAAGGTCGGATTCTCGCTGCGCGACGTCAAGCAGATGATGGATCTCTATGACCCGACCGGCTCCAACACCAAGCAGTTGCGACTGGCGCTCGACAAGTCGGAGAAGCAGCTTGCCCGTCTGCATAAGCAGCGGGCGCTGATCGACGATGCCATCAACGAGTTGAGCAACTCGATGGCGGCGGTGCGTCAGATGTTGATCGAACGTTCGGCGCCGCAGGCCAGCGCCGCCGGATAATTCGACCTCGCCGGCTTCCGGTGAACGGCCTTTTGACGAAAGAGCCGCGTGGGCTTTGGCCGCGCGGCTCTTTCCGATGTCTTGCGGCTGCGTCGGACGAATGCGTTTCAATCCGTTCCGCACTGGTTTCGCCAGCCGCTGCCGTTACGCTTGATGAGCGCGGCGGCGGAAAAAATTTGCTACATAAAAAAATTGACGTTTACGCAAACGTCAACTTTTGCTATCCCGACCTGAACATTGGTCCGTATGTCGCCCCTGACTTCACTCTGGGGGATTGGGGACCAAGGCCGCATGGTGGAGGAAAAGCATGCCGATCTACAGGGCTCCGGTCCAGGATACGCTGTTCGTGCTGAACGAGGTGCTGGGCTACCAGCGCTATTCCAATCTTCCTGGATTTTCCGATGCCACGCCGGATGTGGTCGAGGCCATCCTAGCCGAGGGCGCCAAGCTCGCCGAAAATGTCATGCAGCCGCTGAACCGCGTCGGCGACATGGAAGGCTGCGTGCGCCATGACGACAGTTCGGTGACGACGGCAAAAGGCTTCAAGGAGGCCTTCGACCAGTATCGCGATGGCGGCTGGATGGGGTTGGCCGCACCCGTCGAATTTGGCGGCCAGGGTCTGCCTTACGCGGTGCATACCGCTGTTTCCGAATATATGGTTTCGGCCAACATGTCGCTGATGATGTATCCCGGCCTGACGCAGGGCGCGATCGCGGCGATCATTACTCACGGCACCGACGAGCAGAAGGCGATCTGGCTGCCGAAGCTGGTCGAGGGCGCCTGGACAGGCACCATGAACCTGACCGAGTCGCATTGCGGCACCGATCTCGGCCTGCTGCGCACTAAGGCGGTTCCCAACGGCGACGGCAGCTACAGGATCTCAGGCCAGAAGATATTCATATCGGCCGGCGAGCACGACATGTCGGACAACATCGTCCACCTCGTGCTGGCCCGCATCGAGGGCGCACCGGAAGGCGTGAAGGGCATTTCGCTGTTCATCGTGCCGAAGCTCAAGCTCGATGCATCAGGCAATCCTGGCGAGAAGAACACCGTCTCCTGCGGCTCGATCGAGGAGAAGATGGGCATCCATGGCAATTCGACCTGCGTCATGAACTATGACGAGGCGCAAGGCACGCTGCTCGGCGAGGCCAATGGCGGGCTGAAGGCCATGTTCACGATGATGAATGAAGCGAGACTCGGCGTCGGCCTGCAGGGGCTTTCTCTGTCGGAGGTCGCCTACCAGAACGCTGTGTCCTATGCCAAGGATCGCCTTCAGGGCCGCTCGCTGTCCGGGCCGAAGGCGCCGGACAAGAAGGCCGACCCGATCATCGTCCACCCCGATATCCGCCGCAGCCTGATGACCATGAAGGCCTTCAACGAGGCCGGTCGCGCGCTGGCGCTGTGGACGGCGATCAAGTCCGATATCGCCCACCGCTCCGACGACGACAAGGACCGCCAGGCTGCCGACGACTACACCGGCTTGATGACGCCGGTGGTCAAGGGCGTGCTCACCGACAAGGGTTTCGACCACGCGGTGATGGCCCAGCAAGTGTTCGGCGGCCACGGCTATATCGAAGAGCACGGCATGAGCCAGTTCGTGCGCGATGCCCGCATCGCCATGATCTACGAGGGCGCCAACGGCATCCAGGCGCTTGACCTCGTCGGCCGCAAGCTGGCCTTGAATGGCGGCCGCGCCATGCAGGCCTTCTTCAAGGAGGTCGGTGAATTCTGCGAGGAGAACCGCACCGACGAGAAGATGGCGCCCTTCACCAAGGCGCTGAAGAAGGGCCTCAACGATCTGCAGGCGGCGACGATGTGGCTGATGCAGAACGGCATGGCCAAGCCCGACAACGTCGGCGCCGCCTCGACCGACTACATGCATCTCTTCGGCCTGGTGGCGCTGGGCTACATGTGGGCGCAGATGGCCAAGGCAGCCGGGGCGAAATTGGCGAATGGCGCCAATGGGCCTTCGGCCTTCTACGACAGCAAGCTGGTGACTGCGCGCTTCTTCATGGAGCGGATCATGCCGGAGACGTCGGCGCACCTCGCCCGCATCTCCAGCGGCGCCGATACATTGATGGCACTGCCGGCGGAAGCGTTCTAAGCTCGACAGCGTCGGCACAGCCGGCCTTTAACCTGTCGATACGCGGAGGAAATCGTGGCGACAAATCCTGCCGAAGTGCTTGTTTTGCCCAAACCCGGCTGGGCTGCGGACGAGGTCGGCATGCTTTACGACATGGCGCACCGCTTCATGTCGGAAGAGATCGCGCCGCGCTATGACGAGTTCGAGAAGAACGAGATGGTCGACCGCGAGAGCTGGCTGAAGGCAGGTGCGGCCGGTCTGCTCTGTGCCTCAATGCCGGAGGAGTATGGTGGTTCGGGCGGGACATTCGCGCATGAGAGCGCCATCATCGAGGCGATCGGCCATGTCGGCGTCGACGGCTTCGGCATCGGCCTGCACAATTCGATCGTCGCCCCTTACATCCTCCACTACGGCTCGGACGAGCAGAAGAAGAAGTGGCTGCCGAAACTGGCGACCGGCGAACTGATCGGCGCCATCGCCATGACCGAGCCCGGTGCCGGCTCCGACCTGCAGGGCGTCAAGACGCGAGCCGAGAGGGATGGCAACCAGTACAAGATCAACGGTTCGAAGACCTTCATCACCAACGGTCAGCTCGCCAACTTCATCATCGTCGTCACCAAGACCGATCCGGAGAAGGGCGCCAAGGGCACTTCGCTGATCGTCGTCGAGACCGACGAGGTGGAAGGGTTCGAGCGCGGTCGCAACCTCGACAAGATCGGGCTCAAGGCCAACGACACGTCGGAACTATTCTTCAACGATATGCGCGTGCCGACCTCCAATCTGCTCGGCCACGAGGAAGGCCAGGGCTTTGTCCAGCTGATGCAGCAATTGCCGCAGGAGCGGCTGCAGATCGGCACCGGCGCCATCGCCATGGTCGAGCGGGCGCTGGCGCTGACCATCGATTACGTCAAGGAGCGCAAGGCATTCGGCATGGCGATCATCGAATTCCAGAATACCCAGTTCAAGCTGGCCGAACTGAAGACAGAGGCGACCATCGGCCGGGTCTTCTACAATGACTGCGTCGCCCGCCATATCAATGGTGGCCTCGACCCGGTGACGGCCTCGATGGCCAAATACTGGCTGTCCGACCTCCAGGGAAAAGTCGTTGATGAGTGCCTTCAATTGCATGGCGGCTATGGCTACATGAATGAGTATCCGATCGCCCGCATGTTCCGCGACGCCCGCGTCCAGCGTATCTACGGCGGCACCAACGAGATCATGAAATTGCTGATTGGACGCTCTCTCTGAGCGACTTTCAGCAAACCAAGGAGCAGGAAAATGGCCGAAGCTTATGTCTATGACGCCGTGCGCACGCCGCGCGGCAGGGGCAAGAAGGATGGCTCGCTGCACGAGGTGCCGGCGGTGCGGCTCGGCGCCAAGGTGCTCGAGGCGATCCGCGACCGCAATGGGCTGGATACCGGCACCGTCGACGACATCATCTTCGGTTGCGTCGACCCGGTCGGCGAGGCGGGGTCTGTCATTCCGCGCGCCGCCGCCTTCGAGGCGGGCTACGACACAAAAGCGCCCGGCATGCAGATCTCGCGCTTCTGCGCCTCTGGCTTGGACGCCATCAATTTCGGTGCAGCCAAGATCGCGCAAGGCGCAGATGAGATTGTTATCGCCGGCGGTGTCGAATCGATGTCGCGCGTCGGCATGGGCGCATCCGGCGGCGCCTGGTTCATGGACCCCTCCGTTGGCCTGCCCGGCTGGTTCGTGCCGCAAGGCATCTCGGCCGACCTGATCGCCACGAAATACGGCTTTTCGCGCGACGACGTCGACGCCTATGCGGTCGAGAGCCAAAAGCGTGCTGCCAAAGCCTGGGGCGAGGGCCGCTTCAAGAATTCGGTGATCTCGATCAAGGACCAGAACGGGCTGACCATCCTCGACCATGACGAGCACATGCGGCCTTCGACCGACATGCAGTCGCTGGCGGCACTCAACCCGTCTTTCGTCATGCCCGGCGAAATGGGCGGCTTCGATGCCGTCGCGGTGCAGAAGCATCCCGAGGTGGAAGAGGTCAACCACGTTCACCACGCCGGCAATTCGTCCGGTATCGTCGACGGCGCGGCGGCCGTTCTGCTCGGCTCGAAGAAGGCTGGAAAGACGATCGGCCTTAAGCCGCGCGCGCGCATCCGTGCATTCGCCAATATCGGTTCGGAACCGGTGCTGATGCTGACCGGTCCGGTAGACGTGACCGAGAAGCTGCTGAAGCGCGCTAGGATGAAGCTGTCGGACATCGATCTGTTCGAGCTCAACGAGGCTTTCGCCTCGGTGGTGCTGCGCTACATGCAGGCTTTCGATATTTCGCACGACAGGATCAACGTCAATGGCGGCGCCATCGCCATGGGCCATCCGCTCGGCGCCACAGGTGCGATGATCTTCGGAACGGTGCTGGACGAACTTGAGCGTCGCGACCTCAGTACCGCGCTGGTGACGCTTTGCATCGGCGCAGGCATGGGCACCGCAACGATCATCGAACGCGTCTGACGGGGAGAGAGACCGATGAGCTACATCAATTTCACCCTCGACATCGACGCCGATGGCATCGCGCTGATCACCTGGGATATGCCCGACCGCTCGATGAACGTCTTCACCGAAGAGGCGATGCTGGAGCTGAATTCCATCGTCGACAAGGTGGCGAGCGACGCGGCGATAAAGGGGGCGGTGATCACCTCCGGTAAGGACACGTTTTCCGGCGGTGCGGACATCACCATGCTGCAGAAGATGCTGACGACCTTCGCCGCCGAAAAGCGCAAGGACGTCGAAAAGGCGACCAAGGCGCTGTTCGACAATGCCGGCTATATGACCGGTCTGTTCCGCAAGCTGGAGACCTCAGGCAAGCCATGGGTGTCGGCGATCAACGGCACCTGCATGGGTGGCGCGTTCGAGCTGTCGCTCGCTTGCCATGGCCGTGTCGCAGCCGATTCCGAGAAGGTCAGGATGGCGCTCCCCGAAGTGAAGATAGGCATCTTCCCGGGCGCCGGCGGCACCCAGCGCGTGCCGCGGCTGATCGACCAGCAGCAGGCGCTGCAGATGCTGACCTCCGGCCAGACGCTGTCGCCGCAGAAGGCCAAGTCGATAGGCCTGATCCACGAGATCGCCGAGCCTGCGAAGCTGGTCGAGTCCGCCAAGGCCATGATCAAAAATGGCTTGAAGCCGGTGGCGCCGTGGGACGAGAAGGGCTTCAAGCTGCCCGGCGGCCCGGTCTATTCGGTGGCCGGCGCCAATCTGTGGCCACCGGCAATCGCCATCCTGCGCCGCGAGACCTATGGCAACTATCCCGCCGCCGCTGCCATTCTGAAATGCGTCTATGAAGGCCTGCTGGTGCCGTTCGATACCGCCTTGCGCATCGAGCAGCGTTATTTCACCGAGATCATGCAGACCAGGGAAGCGGCGGCGATGATCCGCTCCCTGTTCGTGTCGCTGCAGGAACTGAACAAGGGTGCGCGCCGTCCGGCCGGCGTGCCGGAAACCAAGTTCAAGAAGATTGGCGTGCTCGGCGCCGGCTTCATGGGCGCCGGCATCGCCTATGTCACGGCGAAGGCCGGCATTCCGGTGGTGCTGCTCGACCGCGACGTGGAAGCTGCCGCGAAAGGCAAGGCGCATTCGGACAGTCTGATCTCCGATCAGGTCAGGAAGGGCCGTGCCAAGCCCGAGGACAAGGACAGACTGCTGTCGCTGATCACGCCGACGGCGGACTATGCCGACCTCGCAGGCTGCGACCTGGTGGTCGAGGCGGTGTTCGAGGACTCGGGCGTCAAGAAGGACGCCACCGAAAAGGCAGAGGCCGTGCTGAAGCCGTCGGCAGTCTTCGCGTCGAACACGTCCACCATCCCGATCACGTCGCTGGCGAAGAATTCGGCGCGGCCGAAGAATTTCGTCGGCATCCATTTCTTCTCGCCGGTCGACAAGATGATGCTGGTCGAGATCATTTTGGGCAAGAAGACCGGCGACAAGGCGCTGGCCGCCGCGATCGACTTCGTCCGCGCTATCAAGAAGACGCCGATCGTCGTCAACGACACGCGAGGCTTCTACGTCAACCGCTGCGTGCTGCGCTACATGTCGGAAGCCTACAAGATGCTGATTGAGGGCGTTCCCGCGCCGATGATTGAGAATGCGGCGAAGGCCGCCGGCATGCCGGTCGGCCCCTTGGCGCTCACCGACGAAACGGCGATCGACCTCGCGCAGAAGATCATGAAGCAGACCATGCGGGATCTCGGCGAAAAAGCGGTCGACCCGAAGCAGATGGCGCTGATCAACACGCTGGTCGATACGCATGGCCGCTTCGGCCGCAAGAACGGCAAGGGTTTTTACGACTATCCGCAAAAGCCTGCCAAGAAGAAGTTGTGGCCGGGCCTGAAGGATCTCTATCCGCAGTTGGCGCCTGAAAAGGTCGACTATGAGGAACTGAAGCAGCGGCTCCTGGTCACCATCGCGCTGGAGGCGGCGCGGGTGATGGAGGAGGGCATCGTCACCGATCCGCGCGAAGCCGATGTCGGCTCGATTCTCGCCTTCGGCTTCGCGCCCGTTACCGGGGGCGTGCTGTCCTACATCGATGGCATTGGCGCAAAGAAATTCGTCAAGATCGCCAAGGGCCTGCAAAAGAAGTACGGCGCCGAGTTCAAGGCGCCGAAGCTCCTGCTCGACATGGCGGAGAAGGGCGAGACTTTCTACGAACGATTCGATCCCTATGCCAGGAGCGAGGCCAAGAAGGCGGCGTGACGCCGCCTTCTTGGTGGACAAGATCGCGGCCACCGGTTAGAACAGAGAAGGTATTTTTTCCTGTTCTGAAGGAGAGCAAAAGTGCTCTCGCATGACCGCGTATGGGCCGCAATCGATGCTCTCGCCGAGCGCTATTCGCTCTCGGCCTCGGGGCTGGCGAAACGCGCGGGCCTCGATTCGACTGCCTTCAACAAGTCGAAGCGGCTGTCCTCGGATGGGCGGCCGCGTTGGCCGTCGACCGAATCGCTGGCCAAGATCATCGAGGCGACGGGCGCCTCGCTCGACGAATTCACGGGATTGGTCGAAGGTCGGGGCAAGCCCGTTCCCGGACCCCTACCCGCACAGAGGTCTTCGGTGCCGCTGCTCGGCTTCGCCCAGGCCGGCGCCGGCGGCTTCTTCGATGATGCCGGCTTTCCGGCGGGGCAGGGCTGGGATCTGATCGAGCTTCCGGCACAGGCGACCGAAACCTCCTATGCGCTGCAGGTCCAGGGCGATTCCATGCTGCCGCTCTACCGCAACGGCGACGTGCTGATCGTCGAGCCGGGCGCTGCCACCCGCAAGGGCGACCGCGTCGTCGTCAAGACCAATGCCGGCGAGGTGATGGCCAAGGTGCTGGACCGTCAGACGGCGAAGTCGATCATGCTGGTCTCGCTCAATCCCGATCACCCGGACCGCGACATCCCCATGCGCGATGTCGAATGGGTGGCGCGGATTGTCTGGGCAAGCCAGTAAGGGTCGCCGGTGCGCCCGCTTCATGCAGCTGCTGCGGTGTTGACGATCCTGGCGATGGGGGCCGCGATCGCCGCCGGTGGCCGCGCCGTGCTGCATGGCGAACACGGCCGCGTCGCAGCTCGGGCACAGGCCGGCATGCCGGCGCAGTCCGACGCGCCTGCCACCGCCGCGATCTCGCGACCCAAGGCGGCGAGGCCGGAGGCGCATTCCAGGGCCATCGATCCCGAGGTCGTCGCGCCGCCGCAGCTTCAGCCCGAAGAGCTTGAACGGGTCGAGCCGCGCGCACCGCTGAGTGACCTGGCGCTGGCCAGACCGCCCAAACCGGCCAAATCGAAAATGCCCGACGACTGGAATGGGACAAAACTGTTCCAGCCGGTTGCGCCGGCCGCCGGTGTGATCGAGGCCAAGGGCTACTCGGTCGCGATTTCGGGTATCGACATCGTCAGGCAAGACGAGACTTGCGCCGACGGCAGCAAGTCGTGGACGTGCGGCAGCCGGGCGCGAACGGCGTTCCGTGCTTTCCTGCGCGGCCGGGCGATAGTTTGCGCGGTGCCGCCCGAAGGCGGCCGCGACCTGATCGCCGCCGAATGCCGCGGTGGCAACCAGGTTGTCGGTCAGTGGTTGATCGAAAACGGCTGGGCGCGCGCAGCCGAGGGTGGCCCTTACGTCGAGGCCGGCGAGAAGGCGCGTACGGCGGGGAAGGGCATTTTCGGGCCGGCGCCCAGTCTCGCCGGCCTGCCTCCAGCACCAGCCCCTGTTGCGGCAACGCAGCCGACGCAGCCGATTCTCGATCCGTCGGCGACGGCTGCGCCGCCAACCGAGACGACGGCTACGCCGCCAGCTGACCAGCCAGCGCCTTCTGAATGAGCGCGCGGGTTTCTGCGAGGCCGTAGAGCGCGGCGAAGGAACCGAAGCGCGGGCCGCGCTCCTGTCCGATCAGCACCTGGTAGATCATTTGGAAGAAGGCGACGGAGACGCCCGGCCCGCCCTCCGGGCTCTGCTTCGAATGGTCCTGATAGCGTTCGATCTTGCGCGCGACGTTGAGGGCGGCACCCTGGATCACCTCGCCATCGGCATCCGGCGGCAATGCGGCGAGCGCTTCGGACAGTTTCGTCAGCGCCTCGCGCTCGACCGCATCGGCGGCCCGGTACACCTTGGCCGGCTTTACGAAATCGTCGAAATAGCGGATCGCATACTCGGCCAGCCGGTCGAGCTCGGGGTGCGTCTTCGGCGTCACGCCCGATGTGTGGCGCGAAATGAACCCCCACAGCACGTCCTTGTTCTGGGCGTTCGAGGCACTGACCAGATTGAGCAGCAGCGCGAACGACACCGGCAGGTCGACGACAGGCGGGTTACCGTCATGCATATGCCAGACGGGATTTCCCAGCCGCTCCTTCCACTCCTGCCGGCGATAGGCGGACAGAAAGGCGTAATACTCGTCCACCGCCTTCGGAATGACGTCGAAATAGAGCTTCTTGGCCTGCCGCGGCCGCTGGTACATGTAGAGCTCAAGGCTTTCGGTCGGCGCGTAGGTCAGCCACTCGTCTATGGTCAGTCCGTTGCCCTTCGACTTCGAAATCTTCTGGCCGTTCTCGTCCAGGAACAGCTCATAGACGAAATGCTCCGGCGCCCGTCCGCCCAGGATATTGCAGATACGGTCGTAGATCACCGCATTCGTCTGGTGGTCTTTGCCGAACATTTCGAAATCGACGCCGAGCGCCGCCCAGCGCATGCCGAAGTCCGGCTTCCATTGCAGCTTCACTCTGCCGCCGGTTATGGGCAGCGTGGTTTCGGTGCCGTTATCATCGAAGGTGATAGTGCCGGCCTTGGCGTCAACATGCTTCATGGGGACGTAAAGCACGCGGCCACTTTTGGGGGAAATCGGCAAGAACGGGCTATAGGTCGCCTGGCGCTCGCTGCCGAGCGTCGGCAGCATCACCGCCATGATCTTGTCGAAACGTTCGGCAGCGCGCAGCAGAACGTCGTCGAAGCGGCCAGCCTTGTAGTATTCCGTCGCGCTGGCGAACTCGTAATCGAAGCCGAACGTATCCAGGAAACGGCAAAGCATTGCGTTGTTGTGGTCTGCGAAGCTCGCATAGTCGCCGCCGAAAGGATTGGGGACCGACGAGAGCGGCTTGTGCAGGTGCGGCTCGAGTGCGGCGCGATCGGGGACGTTGTCAGGAATCTTCCGCATGCCGTCCATGTCGTCGGAAAAGCACAATATTTTGGTCTTGACCGCGTCTCGGGTGAGGACGCGGAAGGCGTGGCGCACCATCGAGGTGCGTGCGACCTCGCCGAAAGTACCGATGTGCGGCAGCCCCGACGGACCGTAGCCGGTCTCAAACAGGAGGGTCTCGGGAAAGTCAGTGCCTTTGTAGCGCTCGACGATCTTCCTGGCTTCCTCGAACGGCCACGCCTTGCTTTCGGCCGCTGCCGCAAGCACCTCGGGATTGAGATCGATGATGTTTGATCCCGCCATGTCACTGTTTTCCAAGTTATTCGCCAGCATCGCCGCAAAGGGGGCCGGAAGAGGTTTTTCAACCGGTCTCTAGGCGTGCCTGCCGTGGGCGTCAACGATCGCGGCTCTTTTTCCTTGCGGCGTCGGTGCCGCGTTCCTACCTTCGGAGCCCATTTGAGGAGTTTTAAATGTCGTTGCCGCCGCATGAAGCCCTGATCTATCTGATGGTCATCACCTCCGCGTCCGATCGCGACATGACCGATGTCGAACTGGCGCGGATCGGCGACGTCGTCCGCTCATGGCCGGTGTTCGAGGATTTCGACCACGACCGGCTGGTCGGCGTCGCCCAGGACTGCCAAAAGATGCTGCACGAAAAGGACGGGCTGGAAGGCGTTTTGGCGCGGGTCGCTGAAGCACTGCCCGAACGCCTGCTTGACACCGCCTACGCCGCAGCCTTCGAGGTTGCGGCCGTCGACCTCGAAATGCGCTTGGAGGAGGTGAGGGTGCTGCAGCTTATCCGTCGCCAGCTCGATCTCGACACGCTCACCGTCGCCGCCATCGCCCGCGCCGCCAAGGCCCGCCTGCGCACGCTGACTTGATCCGGGCCCCTGAAGGCTCAGAAAAAACTGACCGGACCGACTAGAAAACTGACCGGACTGGATCAGAAAAAACTGACCGGGAAATAGCGCAGATAGAATTCGGCGAAGATGCCTTTCACCGAAATCTCCTGCAGTGCGTAGTCGAACGCTGCGGCCAGCGCCGGATCGTTAGCCCTGGTGGCGATGGCCATGCCCGAGCCCAGATATTCTGGCGCCAGATACGGGCCGCCGGCAAAGCGGCAGCAGGCTGCGGCATCCGAACCGCCCAGCCAGAAGGCGAAGCGCATGCCGTCGCCGAAGGCGGCGTCGACCTTGCCGGCCTTGAGATCATCATAGAGCTCTTCCGGCCGGTCGAAGGGGACGACCTGAACGGTGCCGAAATAATCGCGCAGCATCCGCTCATGCGCGGAGCCGGCGACCACGCCGACGCGCTTGCCGCGCAGTCTGTCGAAGATCGGTTCCGCGAGCGCCTTTGTCTTCAGCATGATGAAGCGCGCCGGAAACTTCAGGTAGGAACGTGAGAAGGCATATTTCGACCGCGACTCCGGCGTGGCGGCGATGCCGGCGATGATCGCTTCGCCTTCGCCCTTCTGCAGCGCCCCTTCGAGGTCGGCCCAGGGCAGCGCCTGGATCTGGCATTTTTCCGCGATGCCGAGTTCGGCGCAGATGGCGCGCGCCAGATCGACGTGGAAGCCGGACAAGCGGCCCGCCCCGTCGAGGAAGTTGAACGGCGGGAAATCAGTGGTGGTCAGGAATCTCAGACGCGGCAGCGCGGAAAGGTCAGGCTTCGGCAGCCGCTCCTTGGCATCCCACAGCACCGGCACTTGCGGCTCCGCGGCACGCGCTGCCGTGAGCCACTGTGCCCCGGTGATTGCCAGCATCAAGACGATGGTTATCCACCGAATTGCCACGATCGAGCTCCGCCCTGTCCTGTCCAATGTGGCTTTTGGTACGAAAATGCCACAGGCACAACGGTTTTTGATTTCATCACGCCGATTTAGGGTTATGCTTTAGCGAGCTTGCAAACATGTGTTGCGTCGGCTGGAGGGTAGCCGCAAGGCGCTGCAAACAGAGAGGAGCAGGTTTGTAATCCGGGGTCGACGGCAAAGTGCGGGTCTAGCACTGGACCGTTGATCTCAACGAGGAAGGCAACATGGGGTAGATGTTGCAATGGGCCACTTCGATCGCACACTGGAATTCATAGATCAGCTTCAGCACGCCGATACGGCGGCGGCGGTCTGCGAAAAACTGCTTGGCATAACCTCGGAGTTCGGTCTGACGGCGCTTATGGCCGGGACGGTTCCGCAACCGGGCACACCAAGAGGCCAGCAAAAGGACCATGTGCTGCTTTGCGAGTGGCCGGGAGAATGGCTGGAGCGCTACGTGGCGCGCAACTATGTCGACCACGACCCCGTCGTCAGCCACATGAAGCAGCTGCAGGCGCCGTTCCAGTGGCGGGAGGCGTCTCAAAGCATTCGCATCGACAAGAGCAGCGGCGAAGTGATGGGCGACGCCGGCGAATTCAAGCTGCGCGACGGATTGGCCTTCCCGCTGGTCACGCTCGATGGCCAGATCGTCATGGTGTCGCTCGGCGGCGAAGCCGTCGAATTGTCAGGCGCCGATTTTGGGCTGGTGTCGCTTGTGGCGACCTATGCGATTGGCCGCGCCATGCAGATCCACACGATGGCGGCCAAGACCATCGACCACGTCGAACTGACGCCGCGTGAGCGCGAATGCATGCAATGGGCCGCCGTCGGCAAGTCCGAATGGGAGATTTCACAGATTCTCGGCATTTCGGAACACACGTCAGAGAAACACCTTCTTAACGCCAAAAGCAAACTCGGTGCCGTCAACCGGGTGCAGGCGGTCGCGGAAGCGATAAGGCGCGGCTATATTAGCTAGCTCGGCCGTGCCGGCCTAGAAATTCTTGCCTACGTGATCGCGTAATTTTCTCGGGACAGCCCGGCCGTATCTTCCTATTGAACCTAGGAGACGGCAGATGCTTTTTTCCCTTACCACACAGGAACTTATGGAACGTCCCGACCTTTGGGAGGCCGTTCATCGTTTGCGCTACAAGATTTTCGTCGAGGAGATGGGGTGGACCGATCTGCAGCGCCCCGATGGCCTTGAGATCGATCAGTTCGACCATGACGAGGCGGTGCATCAGCTCGTCATTCGCAATGGCGAGCTCGCCGGTTATCAGCGGATGTTGCCGACAACCCGGGCGCATCTTCTGACTGAAGTGCTGGCGGACCTCTATGAAGGGACGCCGCCATCCGGGCCGAACGTCTGGGAACTGACCCGCTATGCGGTGGCGCCGGGCTTTCGTGACGGCAAGCGCGGCGTCTCGACGGTCGGCACCGAGCTCATTGCCGGCTTCGTCGAGTGGGGGCTGAAGCGGAACGTCAATCAGGTGATCATCGAGTTCGAGCCGATGTGGGTCCTGCGGGCGCTGCAGTTGCACTTCCTGGCCAAGCCGCTTGGCTACCAGCGCACCTATGGCAACCAGCAGGTCGTCGCCACACTGCTCACCTTCGACGAGCATACGCTTGAGGTGGTGCGTTCGCGTCGCAGTCATTTCGCGCCGGTGCTGGCCAGGGGATATCCCGACAGGCTCGGAATGAGGCAGGCCTCGTGAGAATTGGAGACAGCCATGAACATCCACCCGCAAACAGAGTTCCGCAATCATACGCTAATTGTCACGGTGTCGTCGGATGACGGCCGGCCGGTGCTGGACGGGCGAGCCTACGAAAGCCTGGCCAAGATATTCCACGAAGCCGCAATCGACGATGACGTGCGCGTCGTGGTGCTGCGCGGCCTTGCCGGCTGCTTCTGCCTCGGCGGCGATTTTTCCGAATTCCTCGACGCCACCAAGCATCAACGATTGATCGCCGCCGTCACCGACATGTTCCGCACGTTGGCGACGTTCCCCAAACCGGTCCTTGCCTGTGTCGAAGGCGACGCCGTCGGCGTCGGCTGCACCATTCTGTTCCATTGCGACATGGTGATCGCATCTGATGAAAGCACGTTCCGGGTGCCGTTCGTCGATTTCGGCCTCGTGCCGGACGCGGCGACCAGCATCCTGGCGCCGCAGAAACTCGGTTATGCCGGCGCTTTCCGCTTCTTCTGCCTGGGCGACACGCTCGGTGCCGAGGACGCCAGGATGCTTGGCCTGGTCACGGAGATCGTGGTGGGCGATGTCGAGGAAGCCGCACTTGGCAGAGCCAGGCAACTCGCCAAGAAGCCGGTCGCCGCACTGCTGCAGACGCGCGACCTGCTCAAGGGCGACACAGGCGCGCTCTGCGATCGCATTGACCAGGAGATTTCGCTGTTTCAGCAGGCTTTGCAGGACGATACAACGCTGCGGCGGCTGCAGCGGATTGCCCGGCTGGCGGCATGAGAGGTCATTCGGCAGAATGACAGGAACATCTGGAATCGTGGGGGGGGGGGCGGGGGGGGGGCGGCCGATCGTCGCCGCTCCGCCAATAAACCCCCCCACCCCCGCCCCCCGCCGGGCCCGGCGGGGGGCCGCGGCGCCACGGCTTCAGGCCTGCAGGAACGAAGGCCCTTCTCCGATAATCTTCTTGTCTTCCTTGCCGATGGCGTCGAGATCGCGGCCGTCATAGGGAAGCGACAACAGGATGCGCCGTATGATGGCAAGTCGCGCGCGCCGCTTGTCGTTGGCTCGCACGATGATCCAGGGTGCGAATTCCTCGTGCGTGCGTTCGAACATGAGATCGCGCGCCTTGGTGTAGTCGTCCCATTTGGTGATGCCAGCAATGTCGATCGGCGAGAATTTCCAGCTCTTCAAAGGACTCCAGCGGCGATCGTGAAATCGCTCAAGCTGTGTTTCCCGACCGATGTTCAGCCAGAATTTGAAGAAATGGATGCCCTCGTTACAGATCATCCGTTCAAAATACGGCGTCTCGTCCAGGAATTTCTCGTGCTGCTCCGGCGTGCAGAAGCCCATGACCGGCTCGACACCGGCGCGATTGTACCAGGAGCGGTCGAAGGTGACGAACTCGCCGGATGTCGGAAAGTGCGCGACATAGCGCTGAAAATACCATTGCCCGAGTTCGGTTGGGCTAGGCTTGGTGAGCGCTACGTTGCGCGCTGTCCTGGGGTTCATGTACTGGCGCAGCGCGAAGATCGTGCCGCCCTTGCCCGCGGCATCGCGTCCTTCGAACAGCGACATCACCCGCTTGCCCGTCGATTGCAGCCATGCCTGCGCCTTGACCAGCTCGATCTGCAGCCGCTCGAGCGTCTCGTCATACTCGTCGCTTTTCATTTTCTTGTCGTAGGGATAGCCGCCGGCGGTCAGCTTGTTGTCCTCGACCCAGTCCGGAAGCTTGGGATCCCCAATGTCGAACTCGCGCTCTTTGCCGTCAATCCGGATCTTCACCGGACCTGGAACGGGCGCGGCGGCATCTTCCTTGGGGTTTTTCATCGAGACGAACCTTTCCAGTTTCCGGACTCATGCTATTGGAGCCTTACTGCATCGGCCCGAAAATCGGAATCGGTTTTCTGAAAGAACGATGCAGCAGTTGAGAGTGGTAGAGGGTCCTTTGTGCGTCCAATTGGACGCACGGCGCTCTAGCGCCGGTCCAGCGGGAAGTTTCCACCCGACCGGCGGGGTGGAGGCGGAGGCACAGTGCGCGCGAATGGCTGACAATGGCTGACATGGGCGCTGAACAGCGAAGCATGGCGCAAGCGGTCGCTACCCGGTTGTGGAACAGCCGCTGGCTGCTGGCGGCCGGCATCGTCGCGGTCGTGACGGTCTATGGTTTCGCAAACACGTCCGGCTATGTGGTGCTGCTGGCATGTGCCGTGCTGCTGCTTGCCGCCGCGATGCCGCCGTCCGGCGTTGCGCGCCAGTCAGCGGAGGATGCCGCGGCGATCGAGGCTGGCGGGCTGCAACAGCTTTCGGGAGAATATCTGGCGGCCGCCGTTGCCGATCCGCTGATCATCTTCGATCGCACCGCCACGATCGTCCACGCCAACGCCGCCGCCCTCGCCGCCTTCGGCGGCATCGCACCGGGCATGTCGCTGTCGCTGAAATTCCGGGCGCCCGAGATGCAGGCCTTGCTGGACAGTATTTTATCGGGAGCCGCCGCTTCGGATGTCGTCGACTATACCGAAAAGCTGCCGGTCGAGCGGGCCTATCGGGTGAGTGCGTCTTCGGTCGGTCACGGCACCGACCTCTATGTGCTGGTCTTCAAGGACCAGAGCGAGGCGCGCCGCATCGACCGGATGCGCGCCGATTTCATCGCCAATGCCAGCCACGAACTGCGCACCCCGCTCGCCTCGATCTCCGGTTTCATCGAGACGCTACGCGGCCCGGCCCGCAACGACCCGGCGGCGCGCGAGCAGTTCCTGCAGATCATGCAGAACCAGACCGGCCGCATGGCGCGGCTGATCGACGACCTGCTGTCGCTGTCGCGACTGGAGATGAAGCCTTATCTCAAGCCGGGAACCGAGGTCGATCTCCGCCAGACCCTCGACAGCGTCATCGATTCGCTTGGGCCGCTTGCCAAGGAAAACGGCGTTGCCATCGAGCGGGATTTCGCGGACGGACCACTCAATGTGCCTGGGGATCGCGACGAACTTTTCCAGGTATTCGAGAATCTGCTGGAAAACGCCTGCAAATATGGACAGTCGGGTGGACGTGTCGTGGTGACGATTGCTCACAGCGATGACGGTCCCGAACCGGGCATCGACGTAACCATCCGGGACTTCGGTCCCGGCATTCCCGAGGAGCACATCCCGCGCATCACCGAACGCTTCTACCGCGTCGATGTCGAAAACAGCCGGACTCAGAAAGGCACCGGCCTTGGCCTGTCCATCGTCAAGCATATCCTGACGCGCCACAACGCCAGACTCTCAATCAAGTCGGAGGTCGGCAAGGGCGCAGCTTTCACGGTGCATTTGCCGGCGCACTGACGCCTCACTATCTAAGAAGGCGTCGGTCCGAAACCGGAAGGTTTTAGGATAGCCGGATGCGTGGATAAGGGACTTAGAGCGTGCTCTGTGTCGCTCTACCGGTTTCTTTTTTCTGTCATCCGGCTAGCGTATCAGCGGGGATTCGAGGAAACGACTCGGCCCAGAAGACCCCGGGGAGGCATTTCCATGCAGTCCGTGCACATCGTCAGCGCCTATGACGAGGAGCTGAAATATCTGTCGAAGCGCATCGCCGCCATGGGTGGGCATGCCGAACGCATGGTCGAACAGGCGATCGCGGCCCTGGTCAACGCCGACCCCGGCCTTGCCCAGAAGGTCATCCGCGACGATGCCGTTTTGGACGAAGGGCAGCGCGAGATCGACGACAAGGCGATCATCATCATCGCGAAGCGCCAGCCGATGGCGACGGATTTGCGCGAGATCGTCGGCGCGATCCGCATCTCGGCGGACCTCGAACGGGTCGGCGACCTCGGCAAGAATGTCGCCAAGCGCGTGGTTGCCGTCACAGAAGGGCGCCAGCCGACCAGCCTGTTCCGCGGCATCGAGGCCTTGGCCGACCTGGCGTTGACGCAACTCAAGGAAGTGCTCGACGTCTACGCGTCGCGCTCGGTGGAAAAGATCGGCTTCGTGCGTGATCGCGACGATCAGATCGACGCCGTGTACACCTCCCTGTTTCGCGAGTTGCTGACTTACATGATGGAAGATCCGCGTAACATCACGCCTTGCACGCACCTGCTGTTTTGCGCGAAGAATATCGAGCGGATCGGCGACCACGCCACCAATATCGCCGAGACGATCTACTACATCGTTACCGGCGACCAGATGCCGGCCGAGCGGCCGAAGGGCGACAAGACAGACAAGATTGTGCTTCCCGCAACGCGACCGGCGAAGTGAGCGGCTGCCTCTCGAACCCATTGCTGATTTAGGCTAAGCTTTACCGAACGTTCCTGATCCTGACCCGAGGCCATGCCTCCAGGAGGTAGCGATGGAAACCGTTCGGAACCTGACGCCGGCCCCGCCGACATCGGGCATCATTGCTTCCAGCGTCTATACCGGCGGCCGGCGTGTCGCCGACATTCCGATCGAGGAAGCTGGCGAATGGGCCAAGAAACCAGGTCATGTCGTCTGGATCGGCCTGCTGGAGCCGGACCGCAACCTGTTGCTTCGCGTCCAGGCGCAATTCCACCTGCACGATCTGGCGATCGAGGACGCCGAGCATCCGCATCAGCGGCCGAAGATCGAGCAATATGGCGATGCGTTGTTCATCGTTGCCCGCACGGCTCAACTGATCGACAGGCGCGTCACCTTCGGCGAGACGCATCTGTTCGTCGGCGCCGGCTACATCGTCAGCGTCAGGCACGGTCCGTCGACTTCTTATGCCGCCGTTCGCCAGCATTGGGAAAGCTGCCCGCATTCGCTGGCCAAGGGTGAGGATTTCGTCCTCTATGCCATTCTCGATTTCATCGTCGACAACTACATGCCGGTGCTCGAGCAGATCGAGGACGAGGTCGAGGCGATCGAGGACAGGGTTCTGCTGAAGCCGATGACCGGCTCCGACATAGAGCGGCTCTACATGCTGCGCCGCGATCTCTTGCGCCTACGCAATGCCGCGCTGCCGCTGGTGGAAGTCTGCCGCCGGCTGACCAGCGCCGACCTGCCTCAAATCCATGCGGCTATGCACCCGCTGTTCCGCGACGTCACCGACCACATCCGCACCGTCCAGGAGAAGATCGACAGCTTGCGGGAGGTGCTCGCATTTGCCTTCGAGGCGAGCCTCCTGGTTGGCCAGAGCCAGGAAACGGCGATCACCAAGAAGCTCGCCTCATGGGCTGCAATCCTGGCGGTGCCGACGGCGCTCGCAGGCATCTACGGCATGAACTTCAACGACATGCCGGAACTTAGGATGGAATATGGCTACCCGGTCGTTCTGGGAGCGATTATTTTGGTCTGCTCGGTTCTCTACTGGCGTTTCCGCAAGAGCGGCTGGCTGTGAAAGAGAAGGGAGTAAGGGAGTAGAGCAGTAAGGGGAGTATGTAGTGCGTTGCCAAGGATCGCACTCACAAAGCCTAATCTTTACCTACTCCCGTACTGCCCTACTCCCCTATTCCCTTATCTACTCCGCCGCCGCTCCGAAGCGGGCTGGAACGCAATGCGGGCGTGGTACTTGCAATAGGGTCCGGTTTCGGCCGCGTCGTTGCCGCAGAAATGGAACTCTTCCGAAAGCGGATCGCCATTCGGCCATTTGCATGTCCGTTCGGTCAACTCGACGAGTTGCAGATGCCGCGAGATCGGCACGACGACGTTCTCGACCGGACGGACGTAATGACGCGCCACCGGTACGGCGTCGAATTGCGCCTGCAGCGCGGTCGCGCCGATCGACGTGGTGATATGCCGCGCAGTGCTTGCCGCCCGCGACACCGATTTCTGGACGGTCGATCCCTGCACGCTCTTCTTCTGGCGTGCCGGCGTGGCGGTCGAGCGTCCGCGGCCCGACAGTTTCAGCCGATGCACCTTGCCGATGACCGCATTGCGGCTGACGCCCCCGAGCTGTGCGGCGATCTGGCTGGCGCTTAGTCCCTCCGACCACAACTTTCTAAGAAGTTCGACCCGCTCGTCAGTCCAATTCATGAGACCGCGCTCCTGCTGAAATGTGCGGCGATCGGAATCCTTCCACGATCCGGCTTCCGCCGGGCAGACACCACATATATCGGGTGATTAGGTCCGCCGCACGAAATCTAGTTATTTCTCGACCTACAATTACCTTATGCGGTGACTCGGTGACAAGAGTCCGAGGGCCAACACGAATCGGTTTTTTCGGTTTTCCCCAACTTGCCCGGTCGCTTATGAGCAGGCGTTTCGCTGGAGAGCTTGCCGCGCGTCCTTGCGCGACGTTTTCGTTGACTTCATGGCCGAAAAACACGATAAGCCGCGAAGGCCGCCGCTTTGGCGGCTTTTTGATTTTCCGGTTCCGGAGACGCATATAATGAGCGGTTCGGCGCTTTTCGAGACCTTTACCCGCGCACCCCTGGCTTTCGACCATGGGGAGGGCACTTGGCTGGTCACCGACAAGGGCGAGAGATATCTCGATTTTGGCGGCGGCGTTGCCGTGAATTCGCTGGGCCACAGCCATCCGCATCTGGTCTCGGCACTCACCGAGCAGGCGGCCAAGCTCTGGCATGTCTCCAACCTCTACGAGATTCCGGGGCAGAGCCGTCTGGGCGAGCGGCTGGTCGATGCCACCTTCGCCGACAAGGTATTCTTCACCAATTCCGGCGCCGAGGCGCTGGAATGCGCCATCAAGACGGCGCGGCGCTACCATTTCGTAAAGGGCCATCCCGAGCGCTTTCGCATCATCACCTTCGAAGGCGCCTTTCATGGCCGCACGCTGGCGACCATCGCCGCCGGCGGCCAATATAAATACCTGGAAGGCTTCGGACCTAAGGTCGAAGGTTTCGACCAGGTTGGCTTCGACGACATCGACTCCGCCGAAAAGGCGATCACATCAGAGACCGCCGCGATCCTGATCGAGCCGGTGCAGGGCGAGGGTGGCATCCGCCCGGTGCCGACGCAGTCGCTGAAGCGGCTGAGGCAGCTCTGCGACCAGCATGGCCTGCTCCTGATCTTCGACGAGGTCCAGTGCGGCATCGGCCGCACCGGAAAGCTGTTCGCGCATGAGTGGGCTGGCGTCACGCCCGACATCATGGCGGTCGCCAAGGGCATCGGCGGCGGCTTCCCGGTGGGCGCCTGCCTCGCCACCGACGAGGCGGCCGTCGGCATGACCGCCGGCGTGCACGGCACCACTTTCGGCGGCAATCCGCTGGCGATGGCGGTCGGCAACGCCGTGCTCGACGTGGTGCTGGAAGACGGCTTCCTGGAGGATGTGCAGCGCAAGGCGTTGCTGCTGAAGCAGGGGCTGGCGGGTGTCGCCGACGAATTTCCTGATATCATCGAAGACATCAGGGGCACCGGCCTGATGCTCGGCCTGAAATGCGCCGCACCCAACACCAAGGTGAACATGGCGTTGCGCGACCAGCATCTGCTGGCGGTTCCGGCCGGCGACAACGTCCTTCGCCTGCTGCCGCCGCTCACCGTCACCGACGCCGAGATCCATGAGGCGCTCGACCGCATCCGCGCCGGCGCCCGGGGTCTGTCGGATGCCATCGCCGCTGCTGCCGCGAAGTAACAGTCGAAAGACCCCAAATGAGCCTTCGCCATTTCACCGATCTTTCCGCCGTTTCCGAGGGCGATCTGCGCTTCATGCTGGACGATGCCGTGGTGCGAAAGACAAGGCTCAAGGCTGGCGAGCGGACAAAACCCCTCGAAGGCAAAGTGCTGGCGATGATCTTCGACAAGCCGTCGACGCGCACGCGCGTGTCCTTCGACGTCGGTATGCGCCAGCTCGGCGGCGAGACCATCATGCTGACCGGCACGGAGATGCAGCTCGGCCGCTCCGAAACCATCGCCGACACGGCCAAGGTGCTGTCGCGCTATGTCGATGCGATCATGATCCGAACCACATCGCATGACCGGCTGCTGGAGCTGACCGAGAACGCCACCGTTCCCGTCATCAACGGGCTGACCGACGACACCCACCCCTGCCAGCTGATGGCCGACATCATGACCTTCGAGGAGCATCGCGGTCCGGTTGCCGGCAAGACCATCGCCTGGACCGGCGACGGCAACAACGTGCTGCATTCGCTGCTGGAGGCCTCGGCGCGGTTCCGCTTCAATCTCAACGTCGCCGTGCCGGAAGGCAGCGAGCCGGCACAGAAGCATGTCGATTGGTCGACGGCGCATGGCGGCAAGTTGCACTTCACCCGCTCGCCCGACGAGGCCGTCCACGGGGCCGACTGCGTCGTCACCGACTGCTGGGTGTCGATGGGCCAGGAGCACCGTGCTCGCGGTCACAATGTCTTCTCACCCTACCAGGTCAATGCGGCGCTGATGGCGAGGGCAAAGCCTGACGCATTGTTCATGCACTGCCTGCCGGCGCATCGCGGCGAGGAGGTCACCGACGAAGTCATCGACGGGCCGCATTCGGTAGTGTTCGACGAGGCCGAGAACCGGCTCCACGCCCAGAAGGCGGTTTTGGCCTGGTGTCTGGGCGCTTGATCCGGGCCACCTTGATCCGGCCCACCTTGATCCGGCCCACCTTGATCCGGCAATGCGTGGTGCCTATCTCAGGCCCATCACGCAAATCGAGCGCGTTTCGACGCATGCGCCCCGGAGGGCGGCATGGCCGCGCCCTGGAGCTTTGTTATGTTGGAAACTCATCAATTGGCTGAACAACAACCCAAACTCGGCGAATTCGGCTACGCCGGTGACGATCATGTCGTGCCCTTCGAGGTCGGCCCGCTCGACGTGCGCGGCCGCACCGTCCAGCTCGGGCCGATGCTCGACGCGATCCTCAGCCGTCATGACTATCCCGAGCCGGTCGCTCGCCTGCTGGCGGAAGCCTGCGTGCTGACGGTGCTGCTCGGCACCTCGCTCAAGTTCGAAGGTAAGTTCATCCTGCAGACCCGCACGGACGGGCCGGTCGACATGCTGGTGGCGGATTTTTCCACGCCGCAGGCGCTGCGCGCCTATGCGCGCTTCGACGCCGACCGGCTGGAGTCACTGACATCTGCCGGCGAGACGTCGCAGCAGACGCTGCTCGGCAGCGGTGTCCTGGCGCTGACCATCGACCAGGGCGCCCACACGCAGCGCTATCAGGGCATCGTCCAGCTCGACGGCGAGACGCTGGAGGAGGCCGCGCGCACCTATTTCCGCCAGTCGGAACAGATCCCGACCGATCTCAAGCTTTCGGTGGCCAAGCTTTTGACGCCCGGCGTCGGCGGTGCCCGCGAGCAATGGCGCGCCGGTGGTATCTTGGCGCAGTTCCTGCCGCAATCGCCGGACCGCATGCGCGTGCCCGATCTTCCGGGCGGCGACGGCGATCCGCGCCAGGAGATCCATGATCCGGCCGACAATTCCTGGCAGGAACTGCTGGCGTTGCTTGGCACCATCGAGCCGACGGAACTGATCGACCCGACAATCGGCGCCGAGCGGTTGCTTTACCGGCTGTTCCACGAGCACGGCGTGCGCGTCTTCGGCGGCGTACCGGTAGCCGATCAGTGCTCATGCTCCAGGGAGAAGATCCGCGGCATTCTCGAAGGCTTCTCCGCCGACGAGATCAGGGACAGCACCGAGGATGGCGGGATTCACGTCGCCTGCGAATTCTGCTCGAAGCAATATGACTTCGACCCGGCGGAATTTGCTGCGGCTCAATAACGAGCGTCGGTGCTGCCTAATCTGTCTGCTGGCATTCTTCCAATGGAGGAATCGCCAAATGGGGAGTGCGGTGCCTTCGCAGAGCTTGGTTTCCTCGCCTCACGAAGTGGGGAGGGGTGGCGCGGCGAAGCCGGGACGGAGAGGGGTCTTCGCGGCGGCTGGGAATTCGCTGTTCAAGGAATCTTGATGTGTCCTTGCCATTGTTAGTCTTGCGCCCATTCTCTTGCCGGTTCTGGGTTCGCGAATGTCGTCCCCCTCTCCGTCCCGGCTTCGCCGGGCCACCTCTCCCCCGCTTTGCGGGGGCGAGGAACCCAAGTGAGCGTCAGTTCACCGTCCGCCGCGAGCCCGGCAGGTCGAGCGAAAAGGCGGGGATGGCGACGTCGAACGTCTCGCCCCGCTTGTTGCGCATCGTGTAGTGGCCGACCATGATGCCGGACGGCGTCGAGAGCGGGCAGCCAGACGTATATTGATAACTGTCGCCGGGGTTGAGTTCGGGCTGGTCGCCGACAACGCCGGCGCCGCGCACCTCCTCGACCCGGCCGGTGCCGTCGGTGATGTGCCAATAGCGTGACAGAAGCTGCACGAATTCATCTGACTGGTTGTCGATGGTCACCTGGTAGCCCCAGACATAGCGGTTCTCCGACGGGTCGGAGCGATCTTCCAGATAGAACGGCCTGACCTGTACTTCGATGTTGCGCGTGACGGCGCTGTACATAAATTACTCCACAATATGCAGACGGAACATTCGACGCTCTCCGCAGTTTGGTCAACGGGGTGCTTCCCGTCATTGCCCGACTCCTTTGCGCGCAGGTGGCGAAGAACAATGTCATTTAAGTGACACGTGACAATGATGGTGTGCAGGGAGGGCGACTCAGCATTCTGTCGAACTGTTGAAACGGCTTTCATGCGGCCGGTTTTTTCTGGAGTGACCAGATATCAATGGAACTGACAGTCACAGCCGCCTTGCTTTCCACAGCTCTGCTTCTTGTCAATCTCGCCAGCATCCTGCTCGCTTCGTTGAAGCTGAAGCGACCTGGCAGGATCGCGCCGCCAGCCGGCAAGGCGCCGCCGGTGTCGATCGTCGTGCCGTCGCGCGGCGTCGAGCCGTTTACCGAGGAAACGCTCGATCGTGCCTTCTCACTCGACTGGCCGCGCTATGAGCTCATCTTCTGCGTTGCCCATGCCGACGACCCGGTGGTCGGGCCGATCACCGATGCGATTGCTCGCTTTCCGGCCGTGCCGGCCCGGCTGCTCGTTGGCGACGACCGCATCAGCGGCAATCCGAAACTCAACAATTGCGTGAAGGGCTGGGAGGCCGCGCGCCACCGCTGGGTCATCCTTGCCGATTCCAACGTCCTGATGCCGAGGGACTATGTCCAGCATCTGATGGCGGCATGGCGGCCCGATACTGGCCTTGTCTGCTCGACGCCGATCGGCTCGCGGCCGGACGGGTTCTGGGCGGAGGTCGAATGCGCTTTCCTCAACACACTGCAGGCGCGCTGGCAATATACCGGCGAGGCGCTCGGCCTCGGTTTCGCCCAAGGCAAGAGCATGTTGTGGAACAAGCCCATGCTCGATGCCAATGGCGGCATCCGTGCGCTTGCCGCCGAGATCGCCGAGGATGCCGCCGCGACCAAGCTGGTCAACGGGCTTGGACTGCGCGTCAATCTCGTCGCCTCGCCTTTCGAGCAGCCGCTCGGCTTGCGCACGCTCGACCAAATCTGGTCGCGCCAAGCCCGCTGGGCACGCCTGCGCCGCGTCACCTTCCCGCTGTTCTTCGCACCCGAGATCCTGATCGGAGCGGCGGCGCCGCTGGCGCTTGCGCTGGTTGCTGCGGCCGGCGCCGGCTTCAGCCTGTCGGCGACCGCCATCGCCGTTCTCGTAGCCGCCTATCTCCCGGAATGCGCTCTCGCCTCGGCCAAGGGCTGGCACCTGTCGCTGCGCATGGTCCCGGCGATGATTGCGCGGGACGTGATGCTTCCCGCCATCTGGGCGCGCGGCTGGCTCAGCGGTGCCGTCGACTGGCGCGGCAACACCATGACCATCCACACCAGCGCCGTTGCGGAATTGGAAGAGACCCCGTCGGGCGCCTGACCGCGCCTGCTTTTGACGATGAGAGCGCCGCCGCCTGGTGCGTATATCCCTATCTGGCGGTTTTCAAAGCCTGCTCGATGTCTTCGAGCAGGTCGTCGGTGTCCTCCAGGCCGACGGACAGCCTGAGCGTGCCCGGCCCGATGCCGAGTTCGGCACGCGCCTCGTCGCTCAGATTCTTGTGCGTCGTCGTCGCCGGATGGGTGATCAGGCTCTTGGCATCGCCGAGATTGTTGGAGATCAACACGACATCGAGCGCATTCTGGAAAGCGAAGGCCGCCTGCTTGCCGCCCTTGACGTCGAGGCAGATCAGCGTCGAGCCGCCTGACATCTGCTTCTTAACGACCGCCGCCTGCGGGTGATCAGCGCGACCGGGATAGATGACGCGGACAATTTCCGATCGCTCGGCGAGGAAGTCAGCGATCCGGCCAGCACTTTCCGTCTGCTGGCGCACGCGCAGCGGCAGCGTTTCCAGCCCCTTCAGCAGCGTCCAGGCATTGAACGGCGACAGGCTGGGACCGGTATGGCGGAAATAATCGTGCAGGTTCTCGTCGATCCACTTCTTGTCCGACAGGATGACGCCGCCGAGGCAGCGCCCCTGGCCGTCGATGTGCTTGGTCGCCGAATAGACGACGATATGGGCGCCGAGCTGCAACGGCTTCTGCTGCAAGGGCGTGGCAAAGACGTTGTCGACGATCAGCCGCGCGTCGATCGAATTGGCAAGCGAGGCAACGGCTGCGATGTCGACGACTTCCAGCGTCGGATTGGTCGGGCTTTCAAGGAAGAACAGCTTCGTGTTGGGCCTGACCGCCTTTTCCCAATTGGCGATTTCGGTGCCGTCGACCAGCGTCGCTTCGATGCCGTATTTCGGCGCCAGCGTCTCGACCACCCAGCGGCAGGAGCCGAACAGCGCGCGCGCCGCCACGATATGGTCGCCCGCCCGAGCACTGCACAGCAACGACGCCGTCACCGCCGCCATGCCGGATGCCGTGGCGCGGGCATCTTCGGCGCCTTCCAGCGCACACATGCGCTTCTCGAACATGTCGACCGTCGGATTGGCATAGCGCGAATAAATGAAGCCCGGTTCCTCGCCCTTGAAGCGGGCCTCCGCCGCCTGCGCCGTGTCGTAGACATAGCCTTGCGTGAGATACATCGCCTCGGAGGTCTCGCCGAAGCCGGAACGCAGCGTTCCCGCATGCACGAGGGCGGTCTGAGGCTTCCAGTTGCGCTTGTTGCTCGTCATCATCTTGTTCCAAACACCAAAAATGGTCCAAACACAAAAAAACCGGCCGCGAAAGTCGCAACCGGTCCATGCGGCCTTTCGGCCCGACGGTCCTTTAGCGACTTGTTTAACGTGGCTGCAAGCCGACCGGCCAAATCACCACGGGATAACGACCCTTTAGACCCGCACCGCGCTTGCGTCAATTGCCGGCATGATTAAGAGGTTTGTACCAGCAGGTTCCGCGGCAAGGAACTGCAACACAACGAGACCTCGCCCGGCCTTCGAGCGGAGCCAGACTTTGCGGCAGACAGGCATTCTTCCCGATCAGGATATTTCCACGCTGTTCCAGTCGGGCGCGCTGAAGTCGCCGCGCGCGCTCGATGCCGACCAGATCCAGCCGGCCAGCCTCGACCTCAGGCTCGGCGACAAGGCCTGGCGGGTGCGCGCCTCCTTCCTGCCCGGCCCCAACCACAGGGTCGCTGAAAAACTCGACCGCCTGAAGCTGCACGAAATCAGTCTCGCCGATGGTGCGGTGCTGGAGACGGGCTGCGTCTACATCGTGCCGCTGTTCGAAAGCCTGGCGCTTCCGGCGAACATTTCCGCCTCGGCCAACCCGAAGAGCTCGACCGGACGGCTCGACATTTTCACCCGCGTGATGACCGATCGCGGCCACGAGTTCGACAAGATCGCCGCCGGCTACAACGGCCCGCTCTATCTGGAAGTCAGCCCGCGCACTTTTCCGATCGTCGTCCGCGCTGGCTCGCGGCTGTCGCAGATCAGGTTCCGCACCGGCAATGCGCTTTTGTCGGAAAGCGAGCTGCACGAATTGCACCGTGCCGAGACGCTCGTCGCCACCGAGCCGCCGAACATTTCCGGCGGCGGCATCGCGCTGTCGATCGACCTCGATGGCGACAAGGACGGGCTGGTCGGCTACCGCGGCAAGCACCACACCGGCCTGGTCGATGTTGACAAGCGCGCCGCACAGGATGTCGTCGATTTCTGGGAGCCGCTCTACAAGAGCGGCGCCGGCGAATTGGTGCTCGATCCGGATGAATTCTATATCCTCGTCAGCCAGGAGGCGGTGCATGTGCCGCCGCTCTATGCCGCGGAGATGACGCCCTTCGATCCGCTGGTTGGCGAATTCCGTGTCCACTATGCCGGTTTTTTTGATCCGGGCTTCGGCCATTCGGCGGCTGGCGGCACCGGCAGCAGGGCGGTGCTCGAAGTGCGCAGCCACGAAGTGCCGTTCATCCTCGACCACGGCCAGATCGTTGGACGGCTGGTCTACGAGCACATGCTGAAGCGGCCGCAGGCGCTCTACGGCACAGATCTCGGCTCGAACTATCAGGCACAGGGCCTGAAACTGTCCAAACATTTCCGCGCCGCGCGCTGATCCCCGATCAATCAGACTGTGCTTGCCTGACCTTGCGGGCCGTGCTTGGCTGTGCCCAACCGTCAAGGTGGTTGAAACCAAGGGAACAAAGAAATGCAGATTTCGAGATGGATCGCATCGGCAGCAACAGCTGCCATGCTGGTGATGGCTGCCGGGTCCTTGTCGGCGCAAGCACAGGAAAAGTTGAAGATCGCCACCGAAGGCGCCTATCCGCCGTTCAACACCATCACCGCGGATGGCAAGCTCACCGGCTTCGACATCGACATCGCCAATGCGCTTTGCGCTCAGATGAAGGTCGAATGCGAACTTGTCACGCAGGACTGGGACGGCATGATCCCGGCCCTCCAGGCCAAAAAGTTCGACGCCATCATCGCATCCATGAGCATCACCGAGGAGCGCAAGAAGCAGGTCTCCTTCACCGACAAATACTATACGACGCCGCTTTCGCTGGTGGCCTTGAAGGACAGCGATATTGCGTCGACCGAACCCGCCGCACTCGCCGGCAAGACAGTCGGCGCCCAGGCTTCGACCACCCAGGCCGACTATGCCCAGGATGTCTATGGCAAGGCCGGCGCCGAGGCGAAGCTCTATCCGACCCAGGAGGAGGCGGTCGCCGACCTGATGAACGGCCGCCTTGATGCCGTCCTCTCGGACAAATTCGTGCTGATGGACTGGATGAAGAAGGCGAGCGAAGGCTGCTGCAAGATGGTCGGCGACGTCAAGGGCACCGAGACCGAAGCCGGTATCGCCGTGCGCCAGGAAGACAATGCGCTGCGCGAAAAGCTCAACGCCGCGATCGATGCGATCGTCGCCGACGGCACCTACAAGAAGATCCAGGCCAAATATTTCGACTTCGATATTTATTGAGAGGTTGAAGCTGCCAATCTCCCCCCTCGTGGGGGAGATGGCCGGCAGGCCAGAGGGGGTCGGTCCGGCCGGGCCCGGCTCTCTTTATCGCAGACGTAGGGGCTGGCGCTCTACGCGAGACGACCCCCTCTGTCGCCTTCGGCGACATCTCCCCCTCAAGGGGGAAGATCACGCCGTCAAAGCGCCTTCACCGCCACCGTCACCGGCTGCTCGATTTCAAGCGGGTTGCGCAGCGGCAGGCCGAAATCCTTGGCCTCGATCTCGAAGACGTCGCCGGCCTCGGTCCTGATGCCGTCGGCGAAGGACAGCGTTGCCGTGCCGAACATGTGCACATGAACGTCTCCCGGCTGGCGAAAGGCCGAATATTTGAAGTGGTGATGTTCGAGATTGGCGATGGTGTGCGACATGTTCGCCTCGCCCGACAGGAACGGCTTTTCCCACAGCAGCTTGCCGTCGCGGAGGATGCGCGAGGATCCCCTGACGTCGGACGGCAGGTCGCCGATCAGGATCTCCGGCCCGAACGAGGCGTTGCGCAGCTTGGAATGCGCGAGGAAGAGATAGTTCACGCGCTCGGTGACGTGGTCAGAAAACTCGTTTGACAGGGTGAAGCCGACGCGGAACGGGGCGCCGTCGTCGCCGATGACATAGATGCCGGCGACTTCCGGCTCCTCGCCGGCATCCTGGGCGAAGGCGGGCGACAGCAGTGCCGCACCGGGCGCCACCGCCATGGTGCCGTTGCCCTTGTAGAACCATTCCGGCTGCACGCCCATCTGGCCCTTGGCGGGCTTGCCGCCCTCCAGCCCCATGCGAAACATCTTCATGGAGTCGGTGAGCTGCTCTTCGCGATCGGCATCGAGTTTCTTGTGCATGGCATCGCGGGTCGCGGCGGAGCCGAGATGCGTCAGCCCGGTGCCGGTGAGGTGGAGATGCGCCGGGTCGGGATGGTTGATCGGCGACGACAGCCGCCCCTTCTTGTAGGCGGCATCGAGGTCGACCGCTTCACCGAAGCCCTTGCGCTCGATGAGGGCGACAAGTCCGGTGCCGGTGCGCGCGGCCTCCATCGCCAGCGAATAGACACTGCGGGCGCCGTTGATGATCCGGGTCTTGCCGCCGTTGCGGGCAACGACGCGAATGGTCTCTGCGTCGTCGAGGATCTGGGAGATCAGCATGATGTACCCTCTCTCAATTGCCTTTGGCCTGGCTGCCGGGTTGGCAAACCTTGACCGGCGCGGCTCGGAAGGTATCCGCGCCACTGGTGAACTCTTCGTCCGGATTGCGCTCGCGGGCCCGGTCCCCTCAGGGGACTTCTTTGCGCCGCCCGGCAGCGCCGCGATGTGACCCGTGCCTCCTAAAAGCGCGCCGCCTGTGAAAGGGGGCCCGCTTTAATCCTTGCTTTTATGCATGTCCTTGCCCCAACACGCTGCGCACGCTTGGCGACATGCATGAGTTCCCTCGCCCTCAAGCCTTGTTCTTGTTGTAGACGTCGAAGACCACGGCGCCGAGCAGCACCAGGCCTTTGACCACCTGTTGCCAATCGACATTGACGCCCATGATCGACATGCCGTTGTTCATGACGCCCATGATGAAACCGCCGACCACCGCGCCAATAACCTGACCGACGCCGCCCATCGCCGAAGCGCCGCCGATGAACACAGCGGCGATGACGTCGAGCTCGCTGCCGAGGCCCGCCGCCGGCACCGCCTGGCCAAGGCGCGCCGCAATGATCAGCCCGCCGAGCGCCGAGAGCACGCCCATATTGATGAACACCATCAAGGTCAGCCGCTCGGTCTTGATGCCCGATAGCTGCGCCGCCTTGGCATTGCCGCCCATTGCGTAGATACGGCGGCCGACCGTCATGCGTTTGGTGACGAAGACGAACAGCGCGATCAGCACGCCCATCACCACGAGAACGATTGGCAGACCCCTGTAGGTGGCGAACTGGTAGACCAGGAACAGCGCTAGGGCGCTGGTCACCAGGGTCTTGACGACGAACAGCGTAAAAGGTTCGGCTTCGTAGCCATGCCGCTCGCGGCTGCGCCGTGCTCTGAGCCCGAAATAGGCATAGGCGAGCACGGCGACGAGGCCGATCACGATCGTCGTCATGTGCAGCGTCAGCCCGCTGCCGACGATGGTCTTGCCGGCGGCGTTCACGACCGGCGGGATCAGCGTCAACGAGCCGATCACGTCCGGAATGAAGCCGGAGCTGAGCGCCTTGAAGCCGGCTGGAAGCGGCCCCACGGACGACCCGCCACCCAGCAGCGCCTGGCAGATGCCGCGGAAGATCAGCATCCCCGCCAGCGTGACGATGAAGCTCGGTATTCGGTGATAGGCAATCCAGTAGCCTTGTGCCGCGCCGATCGCGCCACCGACGATCAGGCAGATGATCGACACCACCAGCGGATTGCTGAAAGGGCCGAGAGGCCAGATGACCATCATCATCGCAGCCAGCGCACCGATGAAACCGGCGACGGACCCGACGCTGAGATCGATGTGGCCGGAGACGATCACCAGCAGCATGCCCAGCGCCATCACGATGATGAAGCTGTTCTGCTGCACCAGGTTACTCAAGTTCACCGGCTTGAACAGCGTTCCGGACGTCGTGTACTGGAAGAACACCATGATGGCGATCAGCGCCAGGATCAAGCCGTATTCGCGCAGGTTGGTGACCAGCGCCGAGACGGCAACGCGCGGCCCCTGCTGCACATCTTCGGCGACGCCGCTTTTCGGGACGGGAGCGCTTTCGGTGCTCATGATGCTTTTCCTTCTCCGCGAACGATGGCGCGCATAATCTTTTCCTGGCTGGCATCGCTCGCCGCCATTTCGCCGACGATACGTCCTTCGTTCATGACATAGATGCGGTCGGTGATGCCGAGCAGTTCGGGCATCTCCGACGAGATGACGATGATCGCCTTACCCTCCGAGGCGAGACGCGCGATGATCGTATAGATTTCATACTTGGCGCCAACGTCGATGCCGCGGGTCGGCTCGTCGAGGATCAGCACCTCCGGATTGGCGAACAGCCACTTCGACAGCACCACCTTCTGTTGATTGCCGCCCGATAGATTGCCGGTCATCTGATAGACGCTGGAGGAGCGGATGTTGGTCTTGGCCTTGTAGTCGTTGGCGACGGCGAGCTCGCGCATGTCGTCGATCACGCTGTGGCGCGACACGCCGGGAAGATTGGCCAGCGTGATGTTGTGCTTGATGTGATCGATCAGATTGAGACCGTAGGTCTTGCGGTCTTCGGTGACGTAAGCAATGCCGTGTTCCACTGCCTTGCTGACAGAGGAGACATCGATGGGTTCGCCCTTGAGCAGCACCTCGCCCGTGATGCGGCGGCCATAGGAGCGGCCGAACAGGCTCATCGCGAATTCGGTGCGTCCGGCGCCCATCAGCCCGGCGATACCCACCACCTCGCCCTTGCGGACGTCGATGTCGATGCTCTTGATCACTTGCCGCTCGGCATGGATCGGGTGATAGACCGACCAGTTCCTCACCTGGAGGACGATCTCACCGATCTCGGGCTCGCGCGACGGGTAACGGTCGTCCAGCGAGCGGCCGACCATTGAGGTGATGATGCGGTCTTCCGAAATGTCTTTCTTAGGCAGCGTCTCGATGGTCCGCCCGTCGCGGATGATCGTGACCTTGTCGGCGACCCGGTTGATCTCGTTGAGCTTGTGCGAGATCAGGATCGAGGTGATGCCCTGCCGCTTGAATTCGAGCAGCAGGTCGAGCAGCGCCTGGCTGTCCTTTTCGGACAGGCTCGCCGTCGGTTCGTCGAGGATCAGCAGCTGCACTTCCTTGCTGAGCGCCTTGGCGATCTCGACCAGTTGCTGCTTGCCGACACCGATATTGGTAATCAGCGTCTTGGGGTCTTCCTTAAGGCCCACCTTCTTGAGCAGAGCGCTGGTGCGCGCCTCGTTGGCGTCCCAGTCGATGACACCGTATCTGGCGTGCTCGTTGCCGAGAAAGATGTTTTCGGCGATCGACAGCATCGGAACCAGCGCGAGTTCCTGGTGGATGATGACGATGCCGCGGCGCTCGCTGTCGTGGATGCCCTTGAAATGGCACTCATCGCCGCGATAAACGATCTCGCCGTCATAGGTGCCGGATGGATACACGCCCGACAGCACCTTCATCAGCGTCGACTTGCCGGCGCCGTTCTCGCCGACAACGGCGTGAATCTCGCCTTCCTCGACGCTGAGGTTGACATTCGACAGCGCCTTGACGCCGGGAAACGTCTTGGTGATGTCACGCATCTCCAAAATCGTCGAGGCCATCAGGAATACCACTCCTCCGAGGTCCGGTAACAATACCGGGGTCGCTCGCTAACGAAAAGGGGTCCTGCGTTACGCAGGACCCCGGGTTTTACAACTGCGGTTACTTCAGTTCTTCGGCCTTGATGTAGCCGGAATCGACCACCAGCGCCTGGTAGTTCGACTTGTCGACCTCATGCGGCGTCAGCAGGATCGAGGGGACGACCTTGACGTCGTTGTTGTAGGTCTTGGTATCGAGGCCTTCCGGCTTGCCACCCGAGAGCACTTTGTCGACGAGCTCGACCGTCGCCTTGGCGAGTTCGCGGGTGTCCTTGAACACGGTCGAGTACTGCTCGCCGGCGATGATCGCCTTGACCGAAGCGGTTTCGGCGTCCTGGCCGGTGACGATCGGCCAGGGCTGATCGGCCGTGCCGTAACCGACGGCGCGCAACGAGGCGATGATGCCGCGCGACAGACCGTCATACGGCGAAAGTACGCCATCGACGCGGCTGCCATCCGAATAATTGGCGGAGAGCAGATTGTCCATGCGGGCCTGCGCCGTCGCTGCCAGCCAGCGGAGCGTGCCGACCTTGTCCATGCCCATCTGGCCGGACTTCACGACGAGGGTCTTGTCGTCGATCAGCGGCTGGAGAACGGACATCGCGCCGTCGTAGAAGAAGAAGGCGTTGTTGTCGTCCGGCGAACCGCCGAACAGCTCGACGTTGAACGGGCCCTTGTTTTCCGGATAGCCGAGGCCCTTGAGCAGCGATTTGGCCTGGATGACGCCGACGCCGAAATTGTCGAACGTGGTATAGTAGTCGACATTCGGGGTCTTCTTGATCAGCCGGTCATAAGCGACGACGACGACGCCGGCGTCAGCCGCCTTCTGCAGCGCGTCCGACAACGTGGTGCCGTCGATCGAGGCGATGATCAGCGCCTTCGGGCCCTTGGTGATTTCGTTTTCCAGCTGGCTGAGCTGATTGGGGATATCGTCCTGCGCATATTGCAGGTCGACAGTGTAGCCCAAAGCCTCGAGCTGGGACTTGACGGCGTCGCCGTCGTTGATCCAGCGCTGCGAGGTCTTGGTCGGCATCAGCACGCCGACGAGGCCTTCGCCTGCCTGCGCCGGGACCGTCATGGCCGCGATGCCAAGGGCCGCGACTGCGGCCAGTGTCTTGATGATCTTCACATTAACTCTCCCTGGTTGATGGACGCGCACCCTGGGTTTCGTGGGCCGCGCGATCGTGCAGGAGCGCCAAACGCGCCGCTGCCGTCATATCGATCTCCGGTATCCTCCCAATCGGCCCTGAGACTCCGGTTCCGGTCGATGCGATTTTTCTCGCTGGCGACGGTCAAGCCTCAGGACGTGCGAAGGGTGTGGCTCTTTGCCATAACTGTCAAATGCGATCTTTGGTGGTTGCTATACCCAAACTGATATACTGAAAGTGGACAACAGACCTGGCCGGATTGCCGGCCGACCACGAGCGAGGAGCAAACGGAGATCATGGCGGCGCTACGGGATCCTGCTGGACTTTCAGACAATTATGGCGAAAGTCCCGGCAGGAGTGAGACCCTGCTGCGCAGCGGCCTCAGCCTGCGCCACATGCGTATGATCGCAGCCCTCGATGACCATGGCCGGGTCAGCGCGGCAGCCCAGGTCATGAACATTTCGCAGCCCGCCGCCTCGCGCATGATCGCTGAGATGGAGGCGGTGCTCGATGTCAAGTTGTGCGAAAGGCTGCCGCGCGGCATCACGCTGACACCCTATGGCAAGGCGTTGGCGAGGCGCGCGCGTTCGATCCTGCTCGAGATGCGTGAAGTCGACCGCGAGATATCCGAGCTCAAGGCGGGCAAGGGCGGCTCGGTGTTCCTCGGCGCGGTGACCGCCCCTGCGATCGAGCTCGCCGTGCCGGCGATCCGCGAAATCCGGCGCATCTATCCGCGTATCGAGATCACTATGCAGGTCGAGACTTCCAATGTGCTGGCGCGCGAGCTGATCGCCACACGTCACGATTTCATCATCGCGCGCATCCCCGACGACCTTAATCCACGGCTGTTCGAGGCCCGCGTTATCGGCGTCGAAAAAGCCTGCCTGATCGTGCGCCGCGGCCACCCGCTGGCTAAGGGTAAGGCGGTGCGGCTGGAGGAGACCGCCGCCTACGACTGGGTTTTCCAGTCGGGCGGCTCGCCGCTGCGCCAGGCGATGGAGAGCAATTTCCTGAACCGCAACATCGCGCTGCCGGATCGCATCCTCAACACCAGCTCCCTGCTCCTGACCCTGGTCATGGTCGCGCAGTCGGACGCCATCGCGCCGGTGTCGATCCAGGTGGCGAAATTCATCCAGAACCCCGAGGGGCTGGCCGGCGCCATCGACGTTGTCCAGACCGAGTTCGACATCGAGGTCAGGCCTTACAGCCTGATCACCGTTAAAAATCGCGCGCTGTCGCCGGCGGCCAAGATGCTGCACGACTTCATTTTGAGAGAGGTAGGCTGACGGCGTTAAAAACAAGCAATCCATCGCCAATCCGTTGCATAGCTTTCGCAGTGCCCGGCTCTTCGGTCATGTCGCTTCAATTCAGAATATCGCTCGAGCGAAGGAACCACGCAGGGCTGTGCCGCGTCATAGAGGCGGGCTCCTGTTGCAGTCCCAGCGAGGCTATCGATGATCAGGTTTCTCCTCGTATTCGCCGCGACGCTTGCCTTCGCATGCGGCGGGACGGGGGCGGCCAAGCTGGACCTGACCACCGTCAATCAGGCCCAGTTCGCCGCCGGCGAACCGAAGGGTGTCGATCCGACCGTGCTGAAGGCGCAGATTCTTTTGGATCGCGCCCGCTTCTCGCCGGGTCTGATCGACGGCCGCCTTTCACAGAACTTCACGAAGGCGGTTAGCGCCTTTCAGACGGCGAACGGCCTCCATCCCGACGGCAAGCTCACTCGGGAGACCTGGGACAAGTTAATGACAACCTCGGCCAACCCGGTGCTGGTCACCTATGAGCTGACGCGCAAGGATGTGCGCGGACCCTTCACCAGGCGTATTCCGGCTCGCATGGAGAGGATGGCCCGGCTGCGGCGGCTCGGCTATCGCACCGCGGCGGAGAAGCTGGCGGAGCGCTTCCATATCAGCGAACAGTTGCTCAGGATGCTCAATCCGGGCATCGGCTTCAGGAAGGCCGGCAGGACCTTGGTGGTGCCTGATATTGGCCGGGGCGATCCTCCCGCTGGCGTTGCCCGCATCGAGGTCGACAAGGGCGCTCGCCTGGTGCGGGTGCTCGATCCTTCCGGCAAATGGCTCGCAGTCTACCCCGCCTCGATTGGGAGCGATGAAAACCCGGCGCCAAGCGGCATGGCGGAGGTCAGGCGCGTGGTGCGCAACCCGACCTATCACTATGATCCGGACTTCGCTTTCAAGGGAGTCAAGACCAAGCGGCCCTTCACCATCGCTGCCGGGCCGAACAATCCGGTGGGATCGGTCTGGATCGATCTCTCCATCGAAAGCTACGGCATCCACGGCACGCCCGAACCGGGCAAGATCGGCACGACCTTCTCGCATGGCTGCATCCGACTGACCAATTGGGATGCCGAAGATCTCGGCTCCATGGTGCAGCCGGGCACGAAAGTCGAATTCAAGAACGAGGTCGCCCACACCACCGACGAGCTGGCTCCGTAGCAAGCCAGCAGACCTGCTCTCGCAGCCTGGTGGAGCCGCTATGAGCTTGTAGAAGACCCGTCCGACGACCCCGGCAAACGATCGCGAATGGCTTCCTCGGTTCGCTTTGCGGTCGACTCCACGACCTTGCCGACCTTGCCTGCCAGCGTGTCGGCATCTCCACCCGAGCCTTGCCGGTCGGCCTCTTCCTTGACCGTTTCGTAGGCCTCGGCGGCAACTTGCTTTGCTTGCTCCAGACCCATTTCGAAAACCTCCTCCGCACTGTCGCGAATTTTGTCGCGGTAGGCGCCAAGGTGCTCGTCCTCTGTGGCTGTGTGGGGCAGCATCACCCCGATGGCAGTGCCCAGCGCAAGTCCGACTGCGGCGATAGCCAGCGGTTCGCGCTCGAAGAGCTCTTGTGCCGATTGGCGCGTCCGAGCCGTTATCTCGCTGGCGCTTGAGCCGAGCTGTCCGGCGGTTTTTGTCATCCTCTCCTTGGCGCCAGTTGCAGCGTTTGCTGCAGCTTCGGCCGCGCCGCTTGCTGCTGATGTAACTGAACCGGCGGTATCGGAGAGCATCGCCCCGATTCCGGACCCTTCGTTGCCCTGGCTGAAATCGTCGCCGCGCAGGTCGGAGAAAGCGTCGGGAGCCGTGCCTGTCCGATATGTGGCAGCTGCTGAACTGGTTCCTGACGTGCCGTTGCCGAGCATAAGCCACGCCAGCCCGGCTCCAATCAACGTCAGCGGCAACGGGTTGTCCCTGACTTGCGACTTGAGGTTGCCAAGCATGGCCGATCCCTCGCCGCCGGCGAACATTCCGGTAAATTCGTCGATCAATTGACCCGGTGTCATCTTGCTGCGGATCGAATCGGCGGTGTCTGCTACTTTGGCTCGGGCGATGTCGGCATCGCGTTCGAGCTCGGCTGCGGATTTGTCGCTCATCTTATTTGATCCTTGATCACGCGCGCGTCGCGCTTGAGTTGGTCTTGTGTGCGATCGGGCGTCAGCTCGGAAGGAGCCATGCTTTTCGTGCCAGAGCGCAAGAGAATGATTCCCAGTATCGCGACAGCGATCCCGACCAGCAGCGAGGACCACCCCGCTCCCAGCCCGGCACTTGCCAGGGCGATTACGAGTGCTTGCAAAAGCACCATCAAGGCCGCGAGAAGACATATGGCGCCGGCCAGAATCTCGGCGGCGCCTGCGCCGGCCTTGCTAAGTTTTTCCGACATTTCGGCCCGCAACAGCCTACTTTCGGTTTGAAGCAGCGTTGTGACCTGCTGTGCCAGATCGCTGACGAGGGTTGCGAGGCCGCGACTTTCCTGGTTGTTGGTCATGGGTTCTGCTCCAGGCCGGCGCCGGCCCAGTCGTCGCCGGCCACGTCCCTGTCGCCTCTGGGCTGGTTGAAGCGGGACGGCGTCGTGTCAGATGCCTCTGTCGATCGCGTAGCGGACTTATCCGAGTTCCAAACCGTTTCTGAACCCCCGTCTGGTTGCGATCGACTCTGAGTCTCGGTCCGGGCAGATGGTGGCGAGCTCTTGATAAACCGCCCTAGCGCCAGGCCTGCCAACACTGAACCGGCGATCAGCGCACCTGAATTTTCGCGGCCGAACGACCGCATCTCGCCAAGCACGTCTTCGAATGGTTTGTCCTTCAACGAAGATGAAAGGCGTTCAAGTGCGCCGGCGGCATCGAGGGTGAACTTCGAAGCGGTCCGTTGATCATTATTGGCCAGATGCTCGCTTGCTGCTCGCAACGCTCCGCTAAAGGCCTTTAGGTTGGAGCTGATATCGCGCTGTGTTCCCTCGGCCTTGTCGAACAACGCCTGCTTGGCGTCAGCAGCGTAGTCGCCCGCCTTCCTGGTGAGTTCGTCGCGCGCATCGTGGAGCGCCTCTGTCGCGGTCTGCGTTTCCTGCTGGAACCGCTCGGACAGTTCGCTTTTGGCTGTTTCGAAATCGGCCGGCTTACGGCCCTGATCGTCTTCGCGCTGCATGGTGTTCTCCTAATGGAATCCGAGGAAGGAGAGGATCGCAAGCACGACGACGACAAGGCCGATGAGATAAATGACACTGTTCATGGTGGCAATCTCCTCCATTGCCTACCGAACTTGCCGGGGGCAAACAGGTTCCATCACTTCAAACTAAATTAGTGATAGTGAAACAACCGGCGAGCCCGTTGAAGTCTCATGGAAGTTCGCACGCGCCGTGTGCCAAGACGCGGACCTAGGCCGTGCGGTCATTGGTCCACGGCTCTGCGCATGGGCTTCAGGGTTTAAGGTTAGTATAACGAGGCACCACGCCTAGCTCTCATTAAGGTCAAAGCTCACCGGAAGGTTGTAGTCTATTGCACGATTAGCAATCATGTTCGCTAGGTCGGAATCAGAGACCGAACGTGCCGGAACAATCTGTTTGAGCGCTTAACGGCGAGGCCCGTCGAGATGAAACTATGGCGCCGCCTGCGAATATTTACATAATGTTCGATGAGATTTTCGAGTTCACGCATGTTCAATCCTTCTTTGACGTCAACCGTGTCAATTGAACCCAGCCGTAATCGATCCGGAGCGAGGGCTCATTCACATTGTTTAGTTGACGAGAAATCTTGATCGCATCAGCGCTGACGCGTCCTGGCCGAGGCGGTCACCGCGGTTCATGGAAGAGATTTAGGTAGGTCGCATCAAAGTCGGCCAGTAAGGCCAATCGCTGGAAATCCAGGATAACAATCCTCCTGTCTTTCCAGATAACCAGGTCCTTCGCTCGAAGATCCTGCAGCGTCCGGTTCACGTGAACTACTGATAGACCAAGCACGTCGCTCAATTCCGCTTGCGTCAGTGGAATTGCAAACGTCTGGTCAGAGGCCAATCCAACTATTTCTAACCGGACATACAACTCGCAAATTATATGTGCGAGATGCTGTTTGGCGGAGCGACGCCCGAGGCAGGTTATCCAAGTTCGTTGGATTGAGGCATCGATAGTCGTCGAAAGCCAGAGCATCCGGGCGAGATGTGGACTTCCACCCATTGCTGTGAGCAGGTCTTTGTGTCGAATGAAAACTACATCGCACGAACCCAGGGCGCTCACGCTGTGATCCATCACTTTTAACAGTAAACTATGCAGATCGACAAAGTCTCCCGGCACGTGAATTGCCGTTATTTGACGCTTTCCTTCCCGAATAGCCTGGTTTCGAACTGCGAAACCATTCGCGACAAGACAGCTTTCGGCGGGGCGGGAACCCTCCCTGACGATCTCCTCATCGGGTCCGAAAGTTACCGGCCGGACCGGAAGAGCCTCAATAAGCGCGATCTCGTCTGGCGGCAGGGTGTCGCGGCGGTCGAGCATGCGAACCAAGAGGTCTTTCCCGAACATCGCGGTGCCTTTTGACCAGCAACGCGGATCAGCATCCTTTGTTGCCGCCTCTCATTAGAATCACGTTATATGCCGCCGACCTAGACCCGATCGGGTGGGCAACCTGTGACTGCCGACGCCGGCCGGCTCGACTTCATTCCGCCGATGATGCCTACCTTGGAGGCCAAGTTGGCGTCTACCGCTCGCAGATTGCCATCAACCTCAATCCCTTCAGGGTAAGCTGGAGCGGGTAGCGGGAATCGAACCCGCGCGTTCAGCTTGGGAAGCTGACAAGCTACCATTACATCATACCCGCGCAGCAGCCTCGTTACCACGCAAGCCGGCATTCGGGCAATCGTTAAGCGTGCACTCGTGCCTCGCCAGACGTCCGACTGTTACGCCGTCGTGGCAAGGGCATCGTCTGTGGCAAAAGCCGGCCAGTATTTCGAAATTGCCAGGTCACAGCGGGCTGCGTTGCAACATAGGCAAGCCGCCATCCGGAGCAGCTGGGAGTCGGCGACCCGCCTTGATGCCAGCGCGGCAAGTGCGTATTTCTGGACCTGTGCCCGAATCGGGGCAACCGAATCTGGAGACATCCCTTGTCCGCACTGACGCGCTTTCTCGGCGATTCGCCGCTCCGGGTGTTCCTGAAGCTGCTGGTGGTATCGTTCCTCGTCGGCCTTGTCATGAACGCATTCGGCTGGTCGCCGATGGATGTGCTCTACGGTATCCGGAATTTCTTCGTCGATCTCTGGAATCTGGGCTTCCGCGCCATTGACCGTTTTCTCGGCTATATCCTGCTGGGCGCGGCGATCGTCATTCCGGCCTTCATCCTGCTCAGGATCGCCAACTATCGGAAATAGAGCATGACCCGAGCCGAAGGTCAGTGTAGCAAAGCTCCGCTGACCTGTGGTTCGGCAGGGAAATCCTAGAAGGCCGTCAGGCGAAGCCTGACGCCACTTCGAACAGGATGGAATGGCGCGCGGCGAGGGCCGCCACATCAGTCGAATAGCCACCGCCGATAACTCCGCAGACCGGGACGCCGCGCGCGCGGAAATGACGGATCACCATGTCGTCGCGGGCGCGCAGCCCCTCGTTCGACAACGACAACCTGCCAAGCCGGTCCTCGGCATGAACGTCAACCCCGGCATTGTAGAAAACGATGTCCCACCGCGCCTTGGCGGTGAGTTCCGGCAGGACGCCGCCCAACCTTTCGAGATAGGCCGCATCGCGGGTGCCATCGGGCAGAGCGATGTCGAGGTCGGAAGCGATCTTTCGCGTCGGATAGTTGCGGTCGCCATGCATGGAAAAGGTGAACACGCGCCGCTCCTCGCCAACAATGTCCGCCGTGCCGTCGCCCTGATGCACGTCGAGATCGACGATCAGGATGTTGCCGGTGGCAGCTTCGGCAAGCAGCACCAGTGAAGCCACGGCAACATCGTTGAAGGTGCAGAAGCCGGCGCCTTGCGCGCGCCGCGCATGATGGCTGCCGCCGGCGGTATTGCAGGCGATGCCGTTCAGCAACGCCAGCCGCGCTGCCAGCACGGTGCCGCCCGTTGCGAGCTGCGCCCTGAGCGAGACGCGCGGGCCCACCGGAAAGCCGATCTCGCGCTCGATTTTTTCAGGCACTTCGCAGGCCAGCACCTGGTCGACATAACCGGCGGCATGGGCAAGCTTCAGCCATGATGCCGGCGCCGGTTCGGGCACGTTGAGAGCGGCGGGGCCGGTCAGTCCGCGCGCGCCCAAGGCTTCCATCAGCAGCTTGTATTTGCTCATGGGGAAGCGATGGTTGACGGCGAAGCCGGCGTCGTAGTCGGGATGATGAACGATCTGCAGGGGCATTTGGGTGGTTTACGGCGGGTGCGCCAGAGGCGGGTTTCGGTTGGCCGTGGCGGGATGAGTGGTTGCGCGGCGTCCGGAAACTGGGCCACATCGGCCGTTCGATCAAGCCACGATGGGGAATCGGGTCCTGGATCAGGTGTCAGCAGCGGCCAACGGCCGGTCTTTCGTCGTCACCAACCGCTCGGTGCTCGCCATCGCGGTGCCGATGACGCTTGCCTATCTGACGACGCCGCTGCTCGGCATCGTCGACACGGCCGTGGTCGGGCAGTTGGGCGACGCTGCCCTTCTCGGTGGTCTGGCGGCGGGCGCCTTGGTCTTCGATGTCGTCTTCACCTCCTTCAATTTCCTGCGCTCCGGCACCACCGGTCTCGTCGCCCAGGCTCTCGGACGCGGCGACGAACTGGAGGAACAGGCGGTGTTCTGGCGTGCCGTGCTGATCGCGGTCGTCGCCGGCATTGTGTTTGCCGCACTTGCGCCACTGGTCGCCATCGCCGGACAATGGTTTATGGATGCTGAGCCGCGCGTCAGCGAGGCGATGGCCGTCTATATCCGCATCAGATTGCTCGCCGCACCGTTCTCGCTGATCAACTACGCCATCCTCGGCTATGTGCTGGGGCGCGGCGAGGGCGGGCTGGGACTGATGCTGCAATTGGTGCTGAACGGCATCAACATTGCGCTCTGCATCCTGCTGGGGCTGGAGCTCGGCTGGGGCGTCGCCGGCGTCGCCTGGGCGACCGTCACCGGTGAATTCGTCGCCATGCTGCTTGGCCTGGCGATCATCGGCCGGCGTTTCTGGGCAGCGCCCCGGCTGCCGCGCCATCGCATCCTCGACCTGTCGGCATTCCTGAGCATGATGTCGCTCAACCGTGACATCATGATCCGGTCGTTTTCGCTGCTCGCCGCCTTCGCGCTGTTCACCCGCCAAGGCGCGCAATTCGGCACGGTGACGTTGGCCGCCAACGCGGTGCTGATGAATTTCTTCCTCATCGCCGGCTATTTCCTCGACGGTTTCGCCACGGCGGCCGAACAGCTCGCCGGGCGTGCCGTGGGCGCGCGTGCCGCGGTGCAATTCCGGCAGGCGGTGCGGCTGACCCTGTTCTGGGGCTTCGGGCTGGCGGCCACGGCGACGCTTGTCCTTTTGCTGGGCGGTACTGATCTGGTTGCGCTGATCACGACCTCGGAAGACGTTCGCGCCGTTGCCGACATTTATTTGCCCTGGGCGGCGTTCACCGCACTCAGCGGCGTGCTGGCGTTTCAGATGGATGGCGTCTTCATTGGCGCGACCTGGTCGCGCGACATGCGCAACATGATGCTCTTGTCGTTCCTTGTCTTTAGCGCGGCCTTGCTCATCTTGGCGCCGGCCTTCGGCAATCACGGCCTGTGGGCGGCGCTGCACGTCTTCCTGCTGGTGCGCGGCTTCAGCCTGCTTGCCATTTTGCGCGTGCGGATGCGGACGGCGTTTTAGAGCGACTTCGGGTTAGAGCGGCTTGGACGCCCATTGATTGAGGCTGCTATCGCGCAACTCGCGCAGCGACTTGAGCCGTTGCTTGTCCGCGAACCGGACCATCCCGGCAAGAATGCGGCCCGGCAGCGTAGGCCCGGCGTAGATCATGCCGGTGTAGAGCTGGACGAGATCGGCGCCGGCGCGGATCTTTTCCAGTGCCGTATCAGCAGAATCGACGCCGCCAACGCCGATGATGGCGCGGTCCGGGCCAAGCAGTTTCCGCATCTTTGCCAGCGCGATGGTCGAACGCTCGAACAACGGTTTTCCCGAAAGCCCGCCGGTCTCGCCGGCAAGACCGGCGCTGCGCAGCCTCGGCCGCGCGATGGTGGTGTTGGAGACGATGACACCGTCTATTGCCTTCTCGGTGACCTCGGCGGCGATATCCTCCAGTTCGGCCTCGACTAGATCCGGCGCGATCTTGAGGAAGACGGGCGGCTGCGCTGCCGCTGCCGTACGGGCGGCCATGACGCGCGATAGGAGCTCGCTAAGCTGTTCACGGGCCTGCATGTTGCGCAGACCCGGCGTGTTCGGCGAGGAGATGTTGACCGTCAGATAGTTGGCGTATGGCGCAAACCTGACAACACCGCGTTCATAGTCACTGACGCGGTCGGTGCTGTTCTTGTTGGCACCGATATTGACGCCGACGATGCCGGCGCGGCCCTTGCGGGCGGCAAGCCGTTCTTCGGCGGCCTCGTGACCCCCATTGTTGAAGCCCAGCCGGTTGATCACCGCTTCGTCCGATGTCAGCCGGAAGATACGCGGCTTCGGGTTGCCGGCCTGCGGCAGCGGCGTGATCGTCCCGATCTCGGCAAAGCCGAAGCCGAGGCCAAGCAGCGCATCGGGAACCTCGGCATTCTTGTCGTAGCCGGCAGCCATGCCGAGCGGATTGGGGAAATCGATGCCGCAGATGCTGACTTTCAGCCTGTCGTCGCGCACGGGTCCCCCGGCTATCGGCAGCCCGCATTTCAGCGCGGCGATCGACAGGCCGTGGGCGGCTTCCGGATCGAATGCGAACAGGAACCTCTGGCCGAGCCGGTCGAGCACGCTCATTCGGCCTCCAGCGTCGGGAATTGGTGCAGGCCATCGGTGCCGAGCGGCAACGGTTGCACCCAGACGACGGCCCTGAGGTCGAGCGGGCCATAAAGATGCGGGAACAGCGCACCGCCGCGCGAGACCTCGTATTTCAGCAAATCACCCAGTTTGGCGCCATCGATGGCGACCAGCAGTAGCCCGATCTGGCCGGCAAAGTGTTTTGCCGCCGTTTCCTCGGCCTGGTCGGCGGTGGAAAAATGGATGAAGCCGTCGGCGAGGTCGACCGGCGCGCCGGTGAAGCGGCCATCTCTTTCGGCCTCGCGCCACAACGGTTCAGGTACTATCTTGTAGATAATTTGAGACATGGTTGCGCTATAGTCCGAACCAACCATGCGGGGAAGGGTGCGCCAGAGTTCTTCCCCATTTCCGGCGCAAACATGCGATAAATTCCGCTTACTGGCTATGGAGGACAATATGCGTCCGCAGCACGTCTTAATCCCCGCAGCGCTCGTCTCGCTCGTCGCGGCATCGGCCTTTTCCGAGGAAGCAGACCGCTACCGGCTGGAAAAGTCGGCCAATGGCTATGTCCGCATGAACACGCAGACCGGTGCGATGTCGATCTGCGAGGAGCGTTCCGGCCAGCTCGTCTGCAAGATGGCGGCCGATGAACGCGCCGCCTTCCAGGACGAGATCGACCGGCTGCAGAATTTGGTGACGACGCTCGACCAGCGCGTGGTAAAGCTCGAGAACTCGCTTGCCGCCCGCTTTGAGTCGACATTGCCCAGCGAGGAGGATTTCAACAAGACGATGAGCTACATGGAGCGCTTCCTGCGCAGCTTCATGGGAATCGTCAAGGACATGGAAAAGGACAGTGGCGAGGATGGCGCCGAGCCCAATCCGCAAAAAACCTGAGCACCATTCACCCGGGGGAAACGCCGGCGCATAGCCTTTGCCGCTTGAAAACGGCTGATATCGCCGCATAATCGTTCGACTGATCCCATAAGAAGCAGACAATCATCAATGGTATTTGGGGAGGACCATGTGCCGTCAGGCTACACTTTCGTCATCGCCGACGACCATCCGCTTTTTCGCGGCGCGCTGAGAGAGGCGCTTGCCGGCATCGGCAACGTCGCCGGCATTCACGAGGCCGGCGATTTCGAAAGCGCCAAGGCGCTGGTCGTGGCCAATGAGGACGTCGATTTGGTGCTGCTCGACCTGTCCATGCCGGGCGCGAGCGGCCTTTCCGGTCTGATCTCGCTGCGCGGCATCCATCCGACGGTGCCGCTGGTGGTGGTGTCGGCGCATGACGACCCGGTGACCATCCGGCGCGCGTTCGATCTCGGCGCTTCGGGTTTCATCTCCAAATCGGCCAGCATGGAGGAGATCCGCAGCGCTGTGCAGTCGGTGCTTGCCGGCGATATCGCCGCGCCCACCGGCATCGATCTCGGCGTCGAGCGCGATCCCGAGATATCCGATCTGATCAAGCGGCTGCAGACGCTGACGCCGCAGCAGACGCGCGTGCTCGGTATGCTGGGCGAAGGGCTGCTCAACAAGCAGATCGCCTACGAACTCGGTGTCTCCGAAGCGACGATCAAGGCGCATGTCTCGGCCATTCTGCAGAAGCTTGGCGTCGACAGCCGCACCCAGGCGGTGATCCTGCTGTCCAAGATCGGCAGCGACCCGCTGCCGGCAGCCAGCTGAACCTTTGGCTCCGGGTCAACAGGAAGATTATGACCGCTACTCGGCCGCGGACGCCAGCGGCCTGACCCTGGCCATCATCGAGCGCAGCACTGCTGGTTTGAGCGGCTTGTTGATCACCGGCACGTCGAGCCTGCCGGCGGTGGCGCGCACCTCGCTCGAGCGGTCGGCGGTGACCAGCACGGCCGGCATGTCCTGGCCGTGGATCGCGCGCAGTTTAACGATCGCGTCAAGGCCGGTCTCGCCGTCGAGATGGTAGTCGGCAAGCACGATGTCGGGGCGATGCATGCCGGACCCTTCGATATCCCCCGAGCCGGCAAACGTGTCGACGCTGCAGCCCCAGCCTTCGAGCAGCGCCCGCAACCCGGCGCGCATGCGGGCGTCGTTGTCGATACAGAGCACGCGGAGCCCGGCAAGCGAGGCAGCAGTGCGGACCGGCGTCTTCGCCTCGACCTCGCGCCGCGGCTGCTGCACTGCCGCGACCGGCAGGATGACGGAAAAGCGCGTGCCCTTGCCCGGGCTTGAAAAGATCTGGAGTTCGAGGCGTAAGACGCGAGCGATGCGATCGACGATGGAAAGGCCGAGCCCGAGGCCGTCAGCTTCGCGCGCGCCCTCGTCGAGCCGGGTGAATTCGTGAAAGACCGTGTTCAGCTTGTCGGCGGCGATGCCGATGCCGGTATCGATCACCTGGATCTCGGCCAGTTCGCCGCGACGCCGCACGCCGACCAGGATACGGCCATGCCGGGTGTATTTGATGGCATTGGATACGAGATTCTGGATCAGGCGGCGCAACAGATTGCGGTCAGTAGTCACGCTGAGCGACGATGGCATGATCGTCAGGCTGAGTTTCTTCTCGGCGGCAAGCGGCTGAAAGTCGTTGCCGATCTGGCGCAGCAGTTCGTCCAGGCTGAAGGCCGTATCGTCCGGTTTCATCGCGCCGGCATCAAGACGGGAAATGTCGAGCACCGCACCGAGAATGGTCTCGACCGATTCCAGCGCGGATTCGATGTTGGTCGCAGCCTTGCCCGCAGGTCCCTTGCCGGCCTTTTCGATCAGCGACGAGCAATAGAGACGAGCAGCGTTCAGCGGTTGCAGGATGTCATGGCCGGCGGCAGCGAGGAAGCGGGTCTTGCCGAGATTGGCCTCCTCCGCCAGCATCTGCGCCTGCGCCAGCTCCTCGTTGACGCGGGTCAGTTCGACGGTGCGGTTCTTGACGCGCTGTTCGAGCGTTTCATTGGCGCGCTTCAGCGCCAGATCCTGCTCGACGCGCCCGGAAATGTCGGCATAGGTGGCGACGATGCCGCCGTCCGGCATCGGGTTGGAGCGCAATTCCAGGATGCGGCCGCTGGTCTTCAGCTCCATCTGCCACGGGCTGACGAAACTGGTGAGGCGGTTTAGCATCGCCACCCGCTGGTCGGCCGGAATGTCGCCACGATCGGCCAGATGGCGCAGGATGCGGTCGAGCGAGACGCCGACCTGCCCCATCTCGTCGGGCAGGTCGAACAGCGCCCGATATTGGCGGTTCCAGCAGATCAGCCGGAAATCCCTGTCGAAGACGGTGATGCCCTGTTCCATCTGGTCGAGCGCGATCTGCAGCAGGTCGCGGTTGTGCTGCAGCGCCTCGGTGGCGTCGTCGAGCAGGCGGAAGGCGTCCTTGGATTCGCGATCGTTGCGGCGCAGCAGCAGCGACAGGATCAGCCGCGCTGAGGAGGAGCCGACGGCACTTGCCAGAAGCTGCTCGGAGAAGCGGATGACGTCCATGCTGGCCTGCTCGTTGCCGTGCAGCGAAGCGCCGTTGCTCTTTTCGAACGACTGAAAGGACCGTTCAGTGCGTTCGACGCCAAGGTAGCGCGCGATAGTGTCTTTGAGGTCGTTGACGGTGACTGTGGTGCGGAAGCGGCGCAGGCTCGGCATCGGGCTCGCCTCGCGCGGCACGAAAATCGACGCCTGGATGCGCTCCAGCGGCACCGACGCGCGCGACAGCGAGCCTAGCACGAAGAACAGCGTGTTGACCGACAGGCTCCACAGGACGCCGTGGTTCAGCGGCTCGGCGACGGTGCCGAACAGCGCTTGCGGCCGCAATGCTTCGAAACCGAACAGGCCGTGGACGACGATGCCGGTATCGGACGCGGCGAGCGAAGGAAGTAGCAGCGTATAGGTCCAGACTACGATGCCGGCGACCATGCCGAGTGCCGCCCCCCTGCCGTTGGCGCCGCGCCAGATCAGTCCACCGATCAAGGCCGGCGCGAACTGCGCGATGGCGGCGAAGGACATCAGGCCGATAGAGGAGAGCCGCGCGCTGTCGGTGCTCTCGCGATAGTAGAGGAAGGCGATGAACAGCATGATGAAGATCGCCGCACGGCGCACGTTGAGGATGAGCGCTGACCAGTCCTCGTTCTCGGATGTCGTGGTCTTGAGCAGGCGACGCACAAACAGCGGAATGATGAGGTCGTTGGAGATCATGATCGACAGCGCGACGCTTTCGACGATCACCATCGCTGTCGCCGCCGACAGGCCGCCGATGAAGGCGGCCATGGCCAACACATCGTGACCGCTGAGCAGCGGCAGCGACAGGACATAGAGGTCGCTGCTGGTTCTGGTGCCGACCAGCGCCAAACCGGCGAGCGCGATCGGCAGCACGAAAAGGTTGATCGCCACCAGATAGAGCGGAAACACCCATGTCGCGGTGCGTAGTTCGGCCTCGCTGCGGTTCTCGACGATCGTGACGTAGAACTGGCGCGGCAGCATGATGATGGCGAAACCGCTTAGACATGTCAGCACCAGCCAGGTGGCGAGAGACGTACTGTAGCTCATCGCTTGCTGAACTTGCGTATTCTGCGCCAGCTTGTCGACCATATCGCCTGGGCCGCCGAAGATCAGGAACGTCACCATCAGGCCGATCGCCAGAAAGGCGGCGAGCTTGACCACGGTTTCCACCGCTACCGCCAGCACCAGCCCATCCTGGTGTTCGGTGGCGTCGGCATGGCGCGTGCCGAACAGCACCGCAAACAGCGCAAGCAGCATGGCGACGACCAGCGAGATGTCGCTGACGAAGGGATCGAAGGAAGGCGGCGAGCCGGTGTAATGCTCGACCATCAGGCTGACCGAACCGGAAATCGCCTTCAACTGCAGCGCCATGTAAGGTACCGCGCCGATCGTCGCGATCAGCGTGGCGATGGCTGCTACGGCAAAACTCTTGCCGTAGCGGGCGCCGAGGAAGTCGGCAATCGAAGTGATCTTCTCTGTCTTGGCCAGCCTGACGATGCGCCGAAGCAGCGGAAAGCCGAACACGAACACCAGCACCGGGCCGATATAAATGCCGAGGAACTCAAGGCCGCGCTCGGAGGAAAGGCCGACCGAACCGAAGAACGTCCAGGAGGTGCAGTAGATCGCCAGGCTGAGCGCATAGATGAAGGGCCGGGCCCGGTCAGGTCCGGATGTCGTTGAGCGCCGGTCGCCGAGGCTGGCGATGACGAACAGCAACGTCACATAGGCGATCGCGATGATGACGATAAACCAGCCCTGCACGGCCTGAAAATCCTCCCTTGCCGATTTTGCATCCGGCCTGCTGAGACGCAATCACAGCTTGGCGATCAAGTCCATCGCGGTTTTCGGCGCAGGATGGCTCGGTTCCGGGAAATTTTGGCCGGTGGAAACCGTCTTTTGCCAATGCTGCAACCGCAGGTTTTTTGCTATTGTGCCACTGGCCAAACGAAGCGGGCAGAGGAGGCGGCCTGGCCGCCGAGACATGGAGGGTCGAATGCTGAAAGAATTCCAGGAATTCATTTCGCGGGGCAATGTCATGGACTTGGCCGTCGGCGTCATCATCGGCGCCGCCTTCGGCAGAATCGTCGATTCCCTGGTCAACGACATCATCATGCCGATCATCGGTGCGATTTTGGGCGGACTCGACTTCAACAACTATTTCCTGCCTTTGTCCTCGGCGGTCAACGCCACTTCGCTGGCCGACGCCAAGAAGCAGGGCGCAGTCTTCGCCTATGGCAGTTTCATCACCGTCGCGCTGAATTTCATCATCCTCGCCTTCATTATCTTCCTGATGGTCAAGGCCGTGAACAATCTGCGCAAGCGGCTGGAGCGTGAGAAGCCAGCTGCGCCTGCCGCTCCGCCGCCGGCCGACGTTGCGCTGCTCACCGAAATTCGTGATCTCCTCGCCAGGAAATAATCCGAAGACACATTCCCTGGACCAAAACCCCGGTCGATTTCGGCCGGGGTTTTCTATTTTCGCCTGTCGCAAAACACGCTAGCTGTCCAGAAGTCGAAAACGGATTGTTCCATGACCTTGATCGAGAATTTGCGCGCCGAGGCCCGAGCCGCGCCGGAAAGCGGCATTGTCGCCGTCATGAACCGCGGCCGCGACCGCGACGGCATGATCCCGCTCTGGGCCGGCGAGGGTGACCTGCCGACACCCACCTTCATCACCGACGCCGCTGCCCTGGCGCTGGCCGGCGGTGAGACCTTCTATACCTGGCAGAAAGGCATCCCCGAGCTGAGACAGGCGCTCGCCCGCTACTACATCAGGCATTTCGGCAAGAGCTTCGCCGAGGAAGAATTCGTCGTCACCGGCTCGGGCATGCACGCCATCCAGTTGGCGCTCGACGCCGTCGCCGGCAACGGCGACGAGGTCGTCTATCTGTCGCCGGCTTGGCCGAACTTCGCCGCTGCCGCCAGCCTGGCGGGCGCTATCCCGGTCGCTGTCACGCTCGACCAGTCCGGCAATGGCTGGTCCAGCGACGTCGGCAAGATCGAGGCGGCGATCACGCCAAGGACAAAGGCGCTGTTCGTCAACACACCGTCCAACCCGACTGGCTGGACCGCCGACAGGGAGACGCTGCAGGCGATCCTCGACCTTGCCCGCGAAAGGGGCCTGTGGATCATCGCCGACGAGATCTATTCGCTGTTCCACTACGGCGATAGTCGCGCGCCGTCCTTCATCGACATCATGGCCGATGAGGATCGCATCCTGTTCGTCAACAGTTTTTCCAAGAACTGGGCGATGACCGGCTGGCGCGTCGGCTGGATTAAGACCCATCCCTCGCTGCAGCAGGTGTTCGAGAACCTGGTCCAGTATTCGACCTCCGGCGTTGCCCAGTTCATGCAGCGCGGCGCGGTCGTCGCCCTCGACGAAGGCGATGCCTTCATCGTCGAGCAGGTGGAGCGGGCGAGGGCGGCGCGTGACCTGGTCTGCAGCATCCTGGCTGCGACCGGCAGGGCACGCTTTACCGTGCCGCAGGGCGCGTTCTATCTGTTCTTCGCGGTCGACGGCATCACCGATTCACGCGCCGCTGCTTTCAACATCGTCGACCGCGCCAATGTCGGCCTGGCGCCCGGAACTGCATTCGGTCCCGGCGGCGAAGCCTTCCTCAGACTGTGCTTCCACCGCCGCCTCGACCAGCTCGAGGAAGCCGCGCACCGGCTGGCGAAATGGATGACGAGCGTGTGAGAGTCAGGTCCGCCAAGGTGTGAGCAAGCATCTGGATCGCTGCTCTCCTCGGCCACTGTAACGGCATGGATCCTAGGGTCTGCGCTCCGCTTCGGGAGGGTTCAAGCTAATCTCCGACGTCCGCGATTTGCCTTGTGCCATCACGCGTTCGTCATCCTTGGGCGGAGCAGGAGCGAAGCGACGTCGCGGAGACCCTAGGATCCATGCCGTCACCACTGAGCGTCGCAGCACTGAAGAATAAGGCGGCACCAATGGGCGGCTACCACAATGATGCCCTCGGCTGAAGCTCAGCCGCCGGACTTCGGCACCAGCAGCGGAATGACGCGGTCGCTTTCCCTCACGGCCGGCCGGCCCGCCGAACCGTACGAGATACCCAAAGCATCCCAGGTCTCGACCAGCGCATCCTGAAGTTCCGCGATCAATTGATCCGAATGGAATGGCGTCGGCGTGATGCGCAGCCGTTCGGTGCCGCGCGGCACGGTCGGGTAGTTGATCGGCTGGATGTAGATGCCGTGGACGCCGAGCAGGCGGTCGCTGGCCATCTTGCAGAGCTCGGGATCGCCGACGAGCAGCGGCACGATGTGGGTAGCGGAGTCCATCACCGGCAGGCCGGCGGCGGTAAGAATCTGCTTGGTCCGCGTCGCCTGGCGCTGCTGCGCGTCGCGCTCGGCCTGTGAGCGCTTCAGATGGCGGATCGACGTGGTCGCCGCGGCTGCGATGGCCGGCGGCAGCGCCGTGGTGAAAATGAAGCCCGGCGCATAGGAGCGCACGGCATCGATCACGGCACTTGTGCCGGTGATATAACCGCCGAGCGTGCCGAACGCCTTGGCCAGCGTGCCTTCGATGATGTCGATACGGTCGGCCAGCCCTTCGCGCTCGGTGATGCCGCCGCCGCGCGGTCCGTACATGCCGACGGCATGGACCTCGTCGATATAGGTCATGGCGTTGTAGCGTTCTGCGAGATCGACGATCTGCCTGATGGGCGCGATGTCGCCATCCATCGAATAGACGCTCTCGAAGACGATCAGCTTGGCGCGTTCGCGGCCTGCCGACTGCAGCAGGCTTTCCAGATGTGCAACGTCGTTGTGGCGGAAGATCTTCTTCTCGGCGCCCGAACGCCGCACGCCTTCGATCATCGAGGCGTGGTTCAACTCGTCCGAAACGATCAGGCAGTTGGGCAGAAGCCGCGCAATGGTCGAAATCGAGGCTTCGTTGGAGACGAAGCCGGAGGTGAAGACGAGTGCGGCTTCCTTGTCGTGCAGGTCGGCCAGTTCGAGTTCGAGCTCGACCAGCGGATTGCTGGTGCCGGAGATGTTGCGGGTGCCACCGGCGCCAGATCCCATCTTGCCGGCGGCGTTCTGCATCGCCGCGATGACGTCTGGATGCTGGCCCATGCCGAGGTAGTCGTTGGAGCACCAGACGGTGATTTCCTGGGCGCGGCCGTTGGCGCGCCAGATGGCGCGTGGGAATTTCCCCACGATGCGCTCCAGGTCGGCGAAGATGCGATAGCGACGCTCTGCGTGGAGCTGGTCGATCGCGTCTTCGAAGAACCGCTGATAGTTCATTTCGGCTTCCCAATTTTTGCGTGGGATCATAATCATTGCCCTATTCGACGTCTACTTGGCCTTTTTGGTCAAAATGCCACGCCCCAAGCCTGTTCCTAACGACCACGGATCATGGCCTATTCCCTTGATGTGCATGAATTTTGTTTCAAGACGATGCCACGCGCCAATGAGACTGGTTACTGCAGGCACGAATGGTACTAATGGCCTAATGGCAGGCTTTCCAATAAGGCGGGTGTCGAGACAATTTCCGACAAATCTTTAGCAGCGAGTACGCGGATGACGGTTTTGGTGACAGGCGGCGCCGGCTATATCGGCAGCCATATGGTCTGGGAGCTGCTGGACGCGGGCGACAGCGTCGTCGTCCTCGACCGGCTTTCGACCGGCTTCGAGTGGGCGGTGGCACCCGAGGCAAAGCTGGTCGTCGGCGATGTCGCCGACAAGGAGCTGGTCGGTTCGATAATCCGCGACAACAAGGTCGACGCGATCATCCATTTTGCTGGCTCCATCGTGGTTCCCGAATCGGTCGCCGACCCGCTCGGCTACTACGAGAACAACACCTGCAAAACGCGCACGCTGATCGAGACCGCAGTGCGCGAAGGCGTGCCCAATTTCATCTTTTCCTCGACCGCCGCCGTCTATGGCGGCGCCGGGCTGGAACCGGTGCGCGAGGATGCGCGGCTTGCGCCGGAATCGCCCTACGGCCTGTCCAAGCTGATGAGCGAATGGATGCTGCGTGACGCCGCGATTGCCTATGGTCTGCGCTATACGGCTTTGCGCTATTTCAACGTCGCCGGCGCCGATCCGAAGGGCCGCACCGGCCAGTCGACGCCGGGCGCCACGCATCTGATCAAGGTCGCCGCCGAGACGGCGCTCGGCAAGCGACCGCTCATGCAGGTGTTCGGCACCGACTATCCGACACCCGACGGTACCTGCATGCGCGACTACATCCATGTCAGCGATCTGGCGGCGGCGCATCGGCTGGCGCTGGAGCGGCTGCGCGCCGGCGGGACAAGCCTCGTCGCCAATTGCGGCTACAGCCACGGCTATTCGGTGCTCGATGTGATCGACAGCGTGCGGCGCGTCTTCGGTCATGATTTCGAGGTGCGGATGGGCGAGCGCCGTCCGGGCGACGCCGCGGCGGTAGTCGCTAATTCGGAGCTGGCGCGCCGCGAACTCGGCTGGACGCCGCAGCGCGACGACCTCGACCTGATCGTCGCCGACGCGCTGGCCTGGGAGCGCATTCTGACCGGCAAGAATTCGTCGCGGGGCTGAGACCAAGTTCTTAGCTCGAAAGCTCCACGCAGAAGCGCTATTGAAGGGGCTGCGCGGCGCAGCGTAGGCGCATTTGGCCGCGTGTGACTTTGGGGGGCGGCATGAGAATATTGGTGCTCGGAGCCGGTGTGGTCGGCACGGCGGCCGCCTATTATCTGGCGAGCGACGGCCACGACGTGACCGTCATCGAGCGCCATCCGATGGCGGCGCGCGGCACCAGCCAATCGAATGCCGGTCTGGTGTCGCCCGGCGACGCCACCGCCTGGGCCTCGCCCGCTGCGCTGAAGACGTTCCTTCGCGCGCTTTACAACCACGATCTCGGCATCAAGGTGCGGCTGCGCTTCGATCCCTATTTCTTCGCCTGGAGCCTGCGCTTCCTGCGCCAGTGCACACATGCGCGCCTGCGCGCCAACACCGACATCAAGCTGCGCCTGGCGCTCTATTCGCGCGATTGCATCAACGCCATTTCGGCCGACACCGGCATTCACTACGACGAGCGCAAGAAGGGCATTCTCTATTTCTTCCGCTCGCAGCAGAGTTTTGATGCCGGCACCGACAATTACCGCTATCTCGCCGAGCACGGTCTGCCGATCGAGATCGTCGGCCGCGACCGGCTGGTCGAACTCGAGCCCGGCCTTGCCGGGGCCAAGGACAGAATAGCCGGCGGCATCTATTCGCCGATCGACCAGACCGGCGACTCCGGCCAGTTCACCCGGAACCTCGCTGCCTATGCCGCCGAGAAACTCGGTGTCCAGTTTCTCTACGGGACGACGGTCGAAGGCCTCGACATCGAAGGCGATCGGGTGCGTGCGGTGATGACCTCGGCCGGCCCGGTCGCCGGCGACGCCGTGGTTATCTCGATGGGGCCGGAGAGCGGTTTGCTCGGCCGCCGCTACGGCATCGATCTGCCGGTCTATCCCGTGAAGGGCTACACCGCGACGGTGCCGCTAGAGGACGAGAGCAAGGGGCCGACCATGGGTGGCGCCGACGAGGATCAGCTCATCGGCTATTCCAGGCTCGGCAACCGGCTGCGGCTCGCTTCGACCGCCGAGTTCACCGGCTTTGACCGCACCCACAAGCCGAGCGATTTCGCCGCCATGTTTAGGACTGGCAACGATCTGTTCCCGGGTGCCTTCGACGAGAACAAGGCCGAGCTCTGGGCCGGCTTGCGGCCGATGATGCCAAACTCGGTGCCGGTCATCGGCCGGGCGCGCTACCAGAATCTCTACCTCGACACCGGCCACGGCCATGTCGGCTGGACAATGGCCTGCGGTTCGGGAAAATTCCTTGCCGATCTGGTCGCCGGCCGCAGGCCGGAAATCGACCCGCAAGGGCTGGTCTACAAGGGCTAGATTATGTCCGGACCGCAAGTCGCCATCGACCTTGGCCGCATCGAGCGCAATGCACGCACGATCGTCGACCGCTGCGCCCTGTCCGGCATCAAGGTCTTCGGCGTCACCAAGGGAACTTGCGGCATGCCGCAGGTGGCGCGTGCCATGCTGCGCGGCGGCGTTGCCGGCATCGCTGAATCGCGCTTCGAAAACATCCGCCGGCTGCGCGACAGCGGCATCAACGCGCCGATTATGTTGCTGCGCAGCCCGCCGATGGCGCGCGTCGAAGAAGTGGTGCGCACCGTCGACATCAGCCTGCAATCCGAGCTCGCCACAATCCGAGAGATATCGCGCATCGCCGAGCGCATGAGCCGCGTGCACGACATCATGCTGATGATCGATCTTGGCGACCTCAGGGAAGGCATCTGGCCGGACGACCTCATCCCGACGGTCGAGCGGATACTGGCACTCAAGGGCGTGCGCATCGCCGGCATCGGCACCAATCTCGGCTGCTTCGGCGCCATCATGCCGACGGAGGAAAATCTCGGGCAACTCGTTGCCCATGCCTACAAGACCGAGCGTCTGTCCGGCGCCAGGCTCGATTGGATCTCGGGCGGAGCGTCATCGTCGCTGACGCTGCTGCTCGAAGGCAGGCTGCCCGCCGGCATCAACAATCTGCGGGTCGGCGAAGCAATCCTGCAGGGTGGCGTCGAAACCTTCCGCGAGACGCCGTGGGCCGAACTCGAACCCGATGCCTGCCGGCTGACCAGCGACGTCATCGAGGTCAAGCTGAAGCCGTCGCGGCCGATCGGCCAATCCGGCTACGACGCTTTCGGCAACCAGCCGGTGTTTCCCGACGAGGGCGACAGGCTGCGCGCCATCGCCAATATCGGCCGTGAGGACGTGCTGATCGAAGGGCTGACGCCGATCGCCAAAGGCGTGCGGGTGCTAGGCGCCTCCAGCGATCATCTGTTGCTCGACGTAACCGACGCCGAGCCGCCACCCGCCGTCGGCGACCGTGTGGCCTTCCGCATGAGCTATGGCGCCATGCTGCTGGCGATGACCTCGGAATATGTCGAAAAGGCCCCGATGCACGATGTCGAGGATTTCTCCGGCCGCAAGATGGTGTCAATATCAGCCGAACCGGCGGCCGCCGGCATCCTCGCCAGGGAAGCGACCGGCGCCCGGCTGGAGGCGATGAATTTCGATGTCGTCGAGCTGGCCGCTATCGAGCGGCCGCCATCCGGCCTGGTCCGGCTCACCGCCGGGAGTGACCGGCGCATCGCCCACAAGGCGCTGACGACGACCGCGCGGGCGACACACTCGTTTGGCCTGATCTGGATCGATTCCATCGCAGCACTTATGCCCGAGGACGAGGACGGCATCGACCTGCCGGAACGCTCGGTGATGGCGCGGGCGCTCGGCCTCGATCACAAGCCCGGCGCGCTGCAGCCCCAGCTGTCGCCGGAAAACGTTGTCATTGTCGGGCTGCGCCATGCCGATCCGGCCGAAGCCCGGGTGCTGAAGGATTCGCGCGTCTGCGCTTTCACCATGACCGACATCGACGCCATGGGCATGCGCGACCTGATGCACGAGGCGATCCGCATCGCCACCTCCGGCACGCAGGGCTTCCATGTCAGCTATTCGCCTGAGGTGACCGAATTCGCCGGTTGGGCGGCTGGCTCCGGCGGCATCACGGTGCGCGAAACGCATCAGGCGATGGAGGCGATCGCGCTGTCCGGCGGGCTGTTGTCGATGGACGTTTCCGGCCTGACATCAGGTTTGGAACCGCGGATTGCGACAGACACCGTCAACTTCGTCATGTCGGCTTTCGGCAAGCGGATTTTGTGATCAGCCTCGCGCCTCGACCGCCGAGCGCCATGAGCGTGCGTAATCCGCCCAGGCTGGGTCGACGGGCGGTTCGATCCTTTCGTCTTTGCCTTGGGCAGGCCGATGTTCCGACGCCAGCAAGGCGGCGCCGATGCTGGTGCCAGTCGCTGCCTCGGACGCAATGACGGGGCGCACTGTCGCCGCTGCCAGCATGCCAACAAAAAGTCGGTTGCGAGCGAACGGGCCTTCGACGGTAGTCGGGCCGTCGGCGCCGATCAGATCGAGGCAGGTCGCAGTCATCAGTGCCAGATAGAAAGAGATGGCCGCAAAGCGCTGGCCGTTTTTGATGCTGTCGGCGTTGAGCCATGCAGCGGTATAATGCGGAAACGGCCCCGAACCCTGCTGGGTCGAGGGCAATAGGGACGTCTTCCGCGCGAGCACTGCGGCGACATCCGCTTCGGTCCAGTCTTCCGATTGGCCTTCCGTCAGCAGCGAAAACTCGCGACCGCCCATGAAACGCGCCGAGGGCACCGGATCACCGAGCGCATTGACGTTGACCAGCGCGTCGCGCGCCGGATCGAGCGCGATCTTGTTGCCGCCGACGGCCATCGACACCACCCAGGTGCCGGTCGAGACGACCGAGAAGGGCGGTCTGTCGGACAGGAGATGCGGCAGCAGCGAGGCATTGGAATCATGCAAGCCACAAAACACCGGCGTCTGCGGATCGAGCCCGGTTAGCTTGGCAAGGGCGGGCAGGATCGAGCCGAGGCGGTCCTTTGCCGGCCGCACCGGCGCCATCAGGCGGCGCCATTGCATCCGGTCGACCAGCGACGAAAAATCCGCTTTCCATGGGTTCCACAGATCGGTGTGGCAGCCCAGCGAGGTCACCTCGTTGGCGGCGACGCCGGTGAGGCGAAAAGCCCAGTATTGCGGATAGATCAGCATCGCGGCGGCCTTGGCGAACTCCGCCGGAAAGTTCCTCTGCTGCCAGAACAGCTGTGCGCCGAGATTGAGGCCGACCGGCAGGCGCGGCGTGCCCGTCTCGGTGAAAGGCGGACGGATCGCGTCATAGTCCTTGGCAAGGGCGTCGGGCCCGGCGAATTCATAGTCGAGCACCGGCAGCGCCAGTTCGCCGGCAGCGTCCACCAGCACGCCCGTCGCGCCATGTGTGGCGATCGATATCGCGTCGATGCGCTGTTTGCGATTAATCCCGGCGAGGCTGTCGAGGATGAACGACCACAGAAGCTCGATATCGTGGTGCGGGTAGGGACCGTCGGCGACGGGCGCGTTCGCCATGCGGCGCAGCGCGACTTCGCGCATCTCCGCAAGATCGACCAGCGCCACCTTGGCATTGGTCTTGCCGATATCGATGACGGCGACGTGGCGGGTCATTCCATATGGAACATTGTTTCCAGCGGCACCGCCACCGGCTCGTTATCAGGCTTGGTCTCCATGATGTCGGCCATCTCCGCCCACCAGCGCTGCATCACCGGGTGCTTCGGCAATTCGTCCATGCCGTGGCCGTCACGCCGCCACAGCACGCCGAACAAGGTGTTGGTCTCTTCGTCGAGATGGATCGAATAGTCGAAAACGCCGGCCTGCTTCAACAGCGCTACCAGCGACGGCCAGATCTCGTCATGGCGCCTTTTGTATTCGGGCTTCATGCCCGGATTGAGCTTCATCTTGAACGCGTATTTTTCGGGCATCAGGTGAAGCGCTCCCTTCGCACCCGCCGCCAGACGATCGGCAGCGCGATGACGATGATCAGCAGCAGGCCGATGAAGATCGACATGACGATCCCGGGCACATTGAGCAGACCGAGGCCGAAGGTCACCAGCCCCATGATGAAGGCGGCGAGCACCACACCCACAATGCTGCCGGCGCCGCCCAGAATGCTGACGCCGCCGAGCACCACCATGGTGATGACTTCCAGTTCGTAGCCTTGCGCGATCGATGGCCGGGTCGAGCCGAGCCGCGAGGTTATCAGCACCGAGGCGATGCCCGCCATCAGCCCGGTCAGGCAGAACAGGATGAACTTGATGCGGCCGACACGCACGCCGGAAAATTGCGCTGCGACCGGGTTGTTGCCGATTGCGAAGACACGGCGGCCGAAGCTCGTCCGGTGCAGCACGAACCAGTAGATGACGGCCGCGATGAGGAAAAGCGTCAGTTCAAACGACACCACCCACCAGACATAGCCCTGGCCGAAAAAGGCGAAGCTCGAGGGATAGCCCTTGTAGGCCTGGTCGCCGAGGACGATGAAGGCGATGCCGCGAAACAGGCTCATCGTGCCGATGGTGACGACGATCGATGGCAATCCCAGCCTGGTGACGAGCAGCCCGTTGAAGGCGCCGCAGCTAAGCCCGACCACGATGCCGATCGCCACCAGCACCGGCGTGCCGGCGCCGGCCTGCACCGCCATGCCCATCATCGTCGAAGCCAGCGCAATGATGGCTGCGACCGAAAGGTCGATCTCGCCGGAAATGATCAGCAGCGCCATGGCGAGCGCGATCAGCGCCTTTTCGGTAAAGTTGAAGGTCAGGTCCGACAGCGACCACGCGTCGAGGAAATAAGGTGAGGCGAAGCTGTTGACGGCAAAGATGGCGACCGCCACCGCGACCAGCAGCGCTTCCCAGGAGAAGATCGCCGCGTTGAGCGGCTTGTCGAGCCGGTCTGGAATGTGGCGCGGGGCTGGGGTGTCGGTCATGCCGCTTCCGCCTTCTTGAGAATGATGCGGCCTTGCCGGCGTTCGCCGCGCGCGTTGAGCACTACGGCAAGGATGATGGCGCTGCCCGAAATTGCCATCTGCCAGAACGGCGAGATGTTGATGACCGGCAGCGCGTTGGAGATGATGCCGAGGAACAACGCGCCGAGCACCGCGCCGCCCACCGAGCCGATGCCGCCAGCAATCGAGATGCCGCCGATGACGCAGGCGGCGATGATGTTGAGCTCGTAGCCATTGGCGACCTCGACCGAGGCGATGACGTAGCGCGAGATCCAGAGATAGCCGCAAAGTCCGGCGGCCATCCCCGAGATGCAGAAGACGATGAACTTGGTGCGGCCGACATCGATGCCGGCATAGACGGACGCCGTCGGATTGACGCCGATGGCGTAGATCGAGCGGCCGAGTGCGGTGCGCGTCATCAACAGGAAGAACAAGCCGATGACCAGTATGGCGATCCACGACAGGACCGGGATGCCAAGAAAGGCCGCGCGCTGCAGGCCGATGAAATCAGGGCTCATCTGATCGGCATTGACCCAGGCGCCGCCTGAGATGACGAAGGTGGCGCCGCGATAGATGGTAAGCGTGCCTAGCGTGACCACGATTGACGGGATGTTCAGCCGCCATACCAGCCAGCCGTTGATGGCGCCGAGCACCAGGCCGACCAGCAGGGCGGTGACGATCAGCAGCGGGATTGGGATTGCCGGATGCGCGGCGTTCAGCATCGCCACCACCATTCCGGTGAAGCAGAGATTGGACGCCATCGACAGGTCGATCGAGCGGGTCAGGACCACCACCATCTGCCCCAGCGCCAGGATCATCAGGATCGAGGTGTCGTTGAACACCTGCCGCAGATTGCCGGGAGCGGCAAAGCCCGGAAAGCGCATCGAGATCAGCCCGATCAGCACAAGGATGGCGGCGAGCAGCCAGACTTCGCGATATCTAGGAAAAACCTTCATGCCGCGATCCCTGCTGCCGTCTTGACCAGCGTTTCCGCGTCGAGCCCTTTATTGTCGTAAACCGAGGCGATGCGGCCCTCGCGCATGACGACGACGCGGTCGGACATGCCGAGGATCTCGGGCAGTTCGGATGAGACCATGATCACCGACAGGCCTTGCGCGACGAGCTCGGCCATGAAGCCGTGCACGGCGGCTTTCGAGCCGATGTCGATGCCTTTGGTCGGCTCGTCTAGGATGATCACCTTGGGCGCGGTGGCCAGCCATTTGGCGATGACGATCTTCTGCTGGTTGCCACCCGACAGTGTGCCGACATCCTGGCTGAGCGAAGAGGCGCGCAGGTCGAGCCGTTCGGTGTAGGAGCGGGCCAGCGCGAACTCCTCCGCCAGACGCAATACGCCTGATTTGGACGTGCGCTTGAGCGAGGGCAGCGAGATGTTCTGGAAAATCGGCAGGCCGATCACCACGCCTTGCTTGCCGCGTTCTTCCGGCACGTAGACGATGCCGGCGTCGATCGAATCCGCTGCCGACTTTGGGGTAATCGCCTTGCCTTCCAGCGTGATGGTGCCGCTGCTGGTGCGGGTGATGCCTGATATCGCCTGCATCACCTCGCTGCGCCCGGCGCCGACGAGGCCGTAGAAGCCGAGGATTTCGCCCCTGCGCAGCTCGAAGCCGATGCCATCGAACTCGGTCGGATGCGACAGGCCGGAGACAGTGAGTACCGGCGCGCCGATCTCGGCCTTGCGCTGCGGAAAGATGTGATCGACGGCGCGGCCGACCATCATGCGCACGATCTGGCTTTGGCCGGCATCCTTGATCAGGCCTTCGCCGACCATTTCGCCGTCGCGGAACACCGTGTAGCGGTCGGCAATGCGGTAGATCTCGTCGAACTTGTGGCTGATGAACAGGATCGCCTTGCCTTCGCTCTTGAGGAATTCGATGAGCAGGAAAAGCTCCTCGATCTCCTTCAGCGACAGCGCTGCGGTCGGCTCGTCCATGATGACGATCTGGGCATCGATCGACATGGCGCGGGCGACTGCCACGAGATGCTTGTTGGCGATACCGAGGTCCTTCAGCCGCGCGTCGGCGTCGATGTGGCCGGCACCCATAGTGTTCAATACTTCACGGGCATTTTTGCGCATGGTGCGCCAGTCGATGGTGCCGAAGCGCGATCGCGGCGCATGGCCGAGAAAGATGTTCTCGGCCACCGTCAGGTCGTCGAACAGCACGGTTTCCTGATGGATGGCGGTGATGCCGTGCCCGAAGGCGGCATGCGCGCTAGGCAGTGTGACGGCTTGGCCGTCGATGCTGATGGTGCCCGCATCGGGCTGGTAGATGCCGGTCATGATCTTGACCAGCGTCGACTTGCCGGCGCCGTTCTCGCCGATCAGCGCGGTCACCTGGCCGGGATAGAGCGACAGGCTGACATCATGCAACGCGCGCACGCCGGGAAAACTCTTCGAAATGCCGGACAGGGTCAGGCGCGGAGCCGGAGCCAGAGGCTGCTCGGTCGTCCGGTTGAGTTGGGCTGTCGTGTCCATGGTCGTATCAAGCCCTGAAGCAGGTCCGTTTGAGGACGCGGCGGAACCTGAGCCCGCCGCGCCGGCTTGAAGGGCTCCAGGATCAATAGATCTTGGAGAACTCTTCGATGTTCGACTTGTCGAACTTGAAGGGCGGAGCCATCGCGGCCGAGTTGGTGTCGTCGAGCGTGACCTTGCCGACGCGGCCGATCGACAGCGTCGCACCCGGCTTGGCTTCTTCCTTCTTCACCGCCAAATCATGGGCGAGGTAAACGGCCGAGTAGCCGAGATCGATCGGGTTCCATAGCGCGACTGCCTGCGAGGCGCCGTTGTCGATGAACTTCTTGAACTCCGACGGCAGCGCCAGGCCGGTGACGTTGACCTTGCCGATCAGGCCCTGGTCGGTCACCACCTGCGCGGCGGCCACGACGCCGACCGTGGTCGGTGCGATGATCGCCTTGAGGTTCGGATAGGATTTTAGCAGGCCCTTGGCCTCGTCCGTGCTCTTGGCCGAGTCGTCATCGCCATAGACGGTGGCGACGAGGTTGATCTTGGGGAATTTCTCCGGCAGCACCTTCTTGGCCGCGTCGATCCAGGCGTTCTGGTTGGTTGCGGTCGACGAAGCCGACAGGATGGCGACATCGCCACCTTCCGGCAGGTAGTCGGCGGCAAGCTTGATGATGGTCTCGCCGATCAGGTTGGTGTCGGAGGGGTTGAGGTGAAGCTGCCGGCCTTCCGGAGCGACGCCCGAATCCCACGAGATGACAGTGATGCCGCGATCCATCGCCTTCTTCAGCGCCGGCACCAGCGCGTCGGCGTCATTGGCCGAAATGGCGATGGCATCGACCTTCTGGGCGATCAGCGAATTGATCACTTCGATCTGCGCCTCGGCGGTGGCCTTGGTCGGGCCGGTGTAAATGATGTCGACGCCGCCGAGTTCCTTGGCCGCCTCTTCGGCGCCCTTGTTGGCGGCATCGAAGAAGCCATTGCCGAGCGACTTCACCACCAGCGCGATCTTGACGTTCTCGGCATAGGCGGCATTCACGAACATGGCGGCGGAGAACGCCGCCGTAACCATCAATTTCTTCAAAAAGCTCATCGAATATCCTCCCTTGAGCGTTGCATTCCATCGCCGCTGCGGGGCGTCTCAGGCCTGCAGCGAAGATTCTTCCTTATTGCCTAGCGTTGTGCGGGCGACGACCAGCGTCACGCCGGCGGCCTCCAACATCTTGGCCTCGCGGTCCTCGATGCCGTCGTCGGTGATGACGGTCGCGATGCGCGACAGGCCGCACAGGATCAGGCTCGAGCGTTTGCGGAATTTCGACGAGTCGACCAGCACCACCAGTTCGTCGGCCTGATCGATCAGTTTCTGCTCGGCCTGGATCAGCAGCGGATCGCCTTCCATCAAGCCGAGTGGCCCGAGCCCTTGCGCGCCCATGAACATGCGACGCGCATAGAAATTGCGCGTCACGTCATTCTCGAAGGGCGACAGGATGATGTTCTGCTCGCGGTAGATGGTGCCGCCCGACAGCATCACCGTGTTCTTGGAGTGCTTGAGCAGGTGCTCGGCGATCGGAAAGGAATTGGTGAAGATTGGCATGCGGCGGCCAGTCAGGAAATGCACCATCTGGAAAGTGGTGGTGCCGCCATTGATGATGATCGGCTCGCCGTCCTTGCAGAGTTCCACGGCGTCACGCGCGATCGCCCGCTTCTGCGAAGCGTTGATCGTCTCGTTGACGGAAAAGGGCCGGCCGGCAAGGCCGATGAACTGCGGTGGCGTGATCGCTTCGGCGCCGCCACGCACGCGGCGCAGGCGCTTTTGCACATGCAGCGCCGCAATGTCGCGCCGGATTGTCGCCTCGGACGAGTCCGTCAGGTCGACCATCTCCTGCACCGTCACCACAGGCTTTTCCTGGACGGCGGACAAAATGATCCTGTGGCGCTCTTTCTCGTGCATGGTTCCTCCCTGCCTCAGCATCTAGGCACCCAAAACGCGCAGTGTCAATCATTTCCGATCATATAATTCCATTGTGCAGTGCAATATGATCAATCTTGATCGTTTGTGATTGACAATGTCGCCGCTTCCGTGGACATTCGACCAAAGCTGACCCGCTATGCGGTGGCATCTGGCCCGCGAAGCGGTGGCAATTGACCGTTTTGCGCGTCTCACGTCACGGGAGGATTACCTATGCTCGACAAGCGCTCCGGCACGCGCCTCGCCAATCTTTGGGATGAGGCGAAAGCCCAAGCAATGAGCGAGCCGGAACGTCTCGTCTATCGCTCGAATATTCTCGGCTCCGACAAGCGCGTCACCAACTATGGCGGCGGCAACACCTCTTCCAAGATCTGGCAAAAGGATCCGCTCACCGGCGAGAGCGTGGAAGTGCTATGGGTCAAGGGCTCGGGCGGCGACAGCGCCTCGATTAAAACAGACGGCTTCGCCACACTCTACATGGAAAAGCTGCGCGCGCTGAAGGGCCTCTATCGCGGCGTCGAGCACGAGGACGAGATGGTGGGCTATCTGCCCCATTGTACGTTTAATCTTAACCCACGCGCGGCCTCGATCGACACGCCGCTGCACGCCTTCGTGCCGAAGCCCCATGTCGACCACATGCATCCCGACGCCATCATCGCCATTGCCGCCGCGAAGGATTCGAAGGCACTGACCAAGGAGATATTCGGCGACGCGATCGGCTGGCTGCCATGGAAGCGTCCGGGCTTCGAACTCGGCCTGTGGCTGGAAAAATTCTGCCTCGAGAACCCTGAAGCCAAGGGCGTCGTGCTGGCAAGCCATGGCCTGTTCACCTGGGGCGAGACGCCTCGGGAGTGCTACGAGACGACGATCTCGGTGATCAACCAGGCGATCGAATGGTTCGAGCGCAAGTCTGAAGGCAAGCCGATCTTCGGTGGCGAAGTCGTCAAATCGCTCGACGCGCCGGCGCGTCGCGCCGTGGCGGCAAAGCTGATGCCGAGGATCCGCGGCCTGATCTCGGAGAAGAGCCACAAGCTTGGCCATTTCGACGATTCACCCGCCGTGCTGGAATTCGTCAATTCCAAGGATTTGCGCCCGCTGGCGGCACTCGGCACCTCCTGCCCGGACCATTTCCTGCGTACCAAGATCCGGCCGCTGGTCATCGAGTTCGATCCCAAGGCCCCCGATGTCGATGCCGTCATCGCCGGTCTCGCCGACGACGTGGCGGAATATCGCGTTGGCTATCAAGCTTATTATGACAGGTGCAAGCATGCGGATTCGCCACCGGTGCGTGATCCGAACGCCGTGGTCTATCTGATGCCCGGCGTCGGCATGTTCACCTTCGCCGGCGACAAGGCAACGGCGCGCATCTCAGGCGAATTCTACGTCAATGCCATCAATGTCATGCGCGGCGCCTCGACGGTGTCGACCTATGTCGGCCTGCCCGAGCAGGAAGCCTTCGATATCGAGTACTGGCTGCTCGAGGAGGCAAAGCTGCAGCGCCTGCCGAAGCCGAAGGCGCTTGCCGGCCAGATCGCGTTGGTCACCGGCGGCGCCGGCGGCATCGGCCGGGCGACGGCCACCCGGCTGTTGCGCGAAGGCGCCTGCGTCGTGCTGGCCGATATCGACGAGACAGCCCTTGCCAGCGCCAATGACGAGTTGGCCAAAGCCTATGGCAAGGATTTCGTGCGGCCGCTGGTCATCAACGTCACCGCTGAAGACCAGGTGATCTCCGGCTTCGCCGAGACCGCGGTCGAGTTCGGCGGCATCGATATTCTGGTGTCGAATGCCGGCCTGGCAACCTCGGCGCCGATCGAGGAGACGACGCTGGCGCTGTGGAACAAGAACATGGACATCTTGTCGACCGGCTATTTCCTGGTTTCGCGGGAAGCATTTCGGCTGTTCCGCGCGCAAAAGATCGGCGGCAACGTCGTCTTCGTTGCCTCCAAGAACGGTCTTGCCGCATCGCCCAATGCCGCCGCCTATTGCACGGCCAAGGCGGCCGAGATCCATCTGGCGCGCTGCCTGGCGCTGGAAGGCGCCGACGCCCAGATCAGGGTCAATGTCGTCAATCCCGACGCCGTGCTGCGCGGCTCGAAGATCTGGACCGGCGAGTGGAAGGAACAGCGCGCCGCCGCCTACAAGATGTCGACCGACGACCTCGAGGAGCACTACCGCGCACGCTCGATGCTGAAGCGTTCGGTATTCCCCGAAGACATCGCCGAGGCGATCTATTTCTTCGCCTCCGATATGTCGGCCAAGTCGACCGGCAACATCGTTAATGTCGACGCGGGCAACGCCCAGAGCTTTACGCGATAATAGTTTGAAGGCGGCGCTGCCCCTCACCCTTACCCTCTCCCCCTGAAGAACGGGGAGAGGAGGTCGCCAGCGGCGGAGCTTCACCCTTCTCCCCGTCTCTATACGGGGAGAAGGTGCCGGCAGGCGGATGAGGGGCAGCGCCAACCAAACGCATATTGGGAGGAACCATGTCCGAAACCATCATCTCCGCCGACATCGTTGACAAGGACAATGCCGCGCGCGCAGCCGACCTCACGCGCGATTACGCCTCGCTCGGCGAGCGCCTCGACCGTCGCGGCATCGCCATCGACGCTATCAGCGGCAAGGTCGAAAAATTCGCCGTGGCGATCCCGTCCTGGGGCGTCGGCACCGGCGGCACCCGCTTTGCCCGCTTTCCAGGCGCCGGCGAGCCGCGCGACATCTTCGACAAGATCGAGGATTGCGCTGTCATCCGGCAATTGACGCAGGCGACGCCGACCGTCTCGCTGCACATTCCGTGGGACAAGGCCGACCCGAATCGGCTGAAACAGGCGGCCTCGCGCTTCGGCCTCGGCTTCGACGCCATGAACTCGAACACCTTCTCCGACGCCAGGGACCGAAAACTTTCCTACAAATTCGGCTCGCTGTCGCATGCCGATGCCGCAACGCGCCGGCAGGCCGTCGAGCACAATCTCGAATGCATCGAGATCGGCAAGACGCTGGGCTCGAAGGCACTGACGGTGTGGATCGGCGACGGCTCGAATTTCCCCGGCCAGGTCAATTTCGCCAAGGCGTTCGAGCGTTATCTCGACGCGATGAAGGAGATCTACGCCGGACTGCCGGACGACTGGAAGCTGTTCACCGAGCACAAGATGTACGAGCCGGCCTTCTATTCGACGGTCGTGCAGGATTGGGGCACCAACTACATCATCGCCAAAGAGCTCGGCGACAAGGCGTTCTGCCTGGTCGACCTCGGCCATCACGCGCCCAACGTCAACATCGAGATGATCGTCTCGCGGCTGATCCAGTTCAAGAAGCTCGGCGGCTTCCATTTCAACGATTCGAAATATGGCGACGACGATCTCGACGCCGGCTCGATCGATCCCTACCGGCTGTTCCTCGTCTTCAACGAACTGGTCGATGCCGAGCTTTCCGCTGCCGAAGGTTTTGATCCGGCTCACATGCTCGACCAGAGCCACAACGTCACCGACCCGATTGAAAGCCTGATGCTGTCGGCGGTCGAGGTCCAGCGCGCCTATGCGCAGGCGCTGCTGGTCGATCGCAAGGCGCTGGAAGCCTATCAGGACGCCAATGACGCGCTGATGGCGACGCAGACGCTGAAAGTTGCCTATCGCACCGACGTCGAGCCGATCCTCGCGATGGCGCGGCTGAACACAGGCGGCGCCATCGATCCGGTCGCCGCCTACCGCGCCGCCGGCTATCGGGCCAAGGTCGCGGCGGAACGGCCGACGGTTGCCGGCGGCAGCGGCGGGATTGTTTGATACCGGCCTGAAACGAAAAAAACCCGCCTGAGGCGGGTCGCGGCGCAAGTTAGCACTATAAATAAATCAATAGCATAACTGCCGGCACAAAGCAAGAACAAAACGGTTGAAGCGTGAAGCATAGGGCTTGCCGTCAACGCGGCGACGCTGCGAGGTCACGGCATGGATCCTAGGGTCTCCGCGACGTCGCTTCGCTCCTGCTCCGCCCTAGGATGACGAAGGCGTGTTGGCTTATAGCTAATGGCAGATGGCGGAGATTTGGCAGTTGCGTCGCAGCGTAGGTAGGCTGATGACAAGCGAAGGCGTTCGAAATTAGCCGATGCCTCTCTCCCTTCGTCATCCTAGGGCGGAGCAGGAGCGAAGCGACGTCGCGGAGACCCTAGGATCCATGCCGTTACATCAGCCGAAGATCGCAACGGCGGCTTGCGAACCGAACCGGCGCAGGCGTGCAAGCCTCCCCGAATCTTCATTATTGTCAGTAGACTCAACCTCTCCAAACGGCTTTTCTAGGCGCATCCCACGCTTCGGAGAACGGCCATGCACCGCCGCACCCTAATCGCCCTCAGTCTTTCGCTTACCTTGACCCTTGCGCCGCTGACGGCCATCTTCGCCGCCTCGCCGCAGCCGGCGAAGGGCGAGCACGGCATGGTGGTGACGGCCCAGTATCTGGCGTCGGAAGTCGGCGTCGAGGTGCTGAAGAACGGCGGCAACGCCGTCGATGCGGCAGTCGCCGTCGGCTATGCGCTGGCTGTGGTCTACCCGAACGCCGGCAATATCGGCGGTGGCGGCTTCATGACCATCCGCTTCAAGGACGGCCGTTCGACGTTCCTCGATTTCCGCGAGCGCGCGCCGCTCGCCTCGACGAAAACCATGTATCTCGACAAGGACGGCAAGCCGGTGAAGGGCGCCAGCCTGGACGGCTATCTTGCGGTCGGTGTGCCGGGCTCGGTGGCCGGTTTTGAGACGGCACGGGAAAAATACGGCACGCTGACGCGGCAGGACCTGATGGCGCCGGCCATCCGCTATGCCAGGGACGGCTTCGTGCTGGAGCAGGGCGACGTCGCCTCGCTCGAACGCGGCGCCGAGCGGCTGGCCAAGGACCCGGCCGCGGCCGCCATCTTCCTGAAGCCGGACGGCAAGCCTTATGCCATTGGCGAGCAGCTTGTTCAGGCCGATCTCGCCGCCTCGCTCTCAGCGATTTCGGAGCGAGGTCGCGATGCCTTCTACAAAGGACCGATCGCCGACGGCATCCTCAAGGCGAGCGGGGAGAAGGGCGGCATTCTGGCCAAGGCGGATTTCGAGACCTACGCGGTCCGCGAGCTCGAGCCGGTGACCTGCAACTACCGCGGCTATGAGATCACCTCTTCGCCGCCGCCGAGCTCGGGCGGCGTCATCATCTGCGAGATCCTCAACGTGCTGGAAGGTTACCCGCTGTCCTATCTCGGCGCGGGTTCTGCCGAAACCGTCAAAGTCATGGTCGAGGCGATGCGCCATGCCTATGTCGACCGCAATTCGGCGCTCGGCGATCCCGACTTCGTCGACAATCCGGTCGAAAAGCTGCTCGACAAGAATTATGGGAAAGAAATCCGCGAAAAGATCGATCCGTTCCGGGCCGGCGTGTCGCAGGAATTGATGCCGAAGGGTTTTGGCGAGAGCCAGGAGACGACGCATTACTCGATCGTCGACAATGACGGCAACGCCGTCGCGGTGACCTATACGCTGAACGGCTCGTTCGGCGCCGGCGTCGTCGCCGACGGCACCGGCATCCTGCTCAACAACGAGATGGACGATTTCACCCAAAAGCCGGGCGTGCCCAATCTCTACGGCCTCGTCCAAGGCGAGGCGAATGCGATCGAGCCGAGAAAGACGCCGCTGTCGTCGATGAGCCCGACCGTCGTCGCCAAAGACGGCAAGCCGTTCATGGTCATCGGCAGCCCCGGCGGCTCGCGCATCATCACCATCACGCTTGAAGCGATCGTCAACGTCGTCGATCACGGCATGAACATCCAGGAGGCGATCGACGCGCCGCGCATTCACCACCAATGGCTGCCCGACACGGTCTATATCGAACCGTTCGGCCTGTCGCCCGATACCGAAAAACTGCTTGCCGGCATGGGCTACCACCTCGATGTCACCGAGGCGACCTGGGGCCAGGCGGCCGGCATCCTGGTCGGCGGCAAGAGCCTGGCCGAGATCGAGAAGGGCGGCGGCGCCCGCTACAACGGCGCCATCGACAGCCGCGCCGCATCCGGCGAGGCGATCGGATATTAATTTTGTTCGGTCAGATGACCAGCGTGATGGTGGACGCAATCAGCATCACCGCCGCGATGCCGACGAACAAGGCATAGATTCGCGGCCGATCGAGCAGAAGCGCATTTCCGGATATCCACGCCGCGGTGGCCCCGCCAAGCGCGTACAGGAAGCCGTTACGGTGCCCCAAGGCCAGGGTTGCGGCCATCAAGCCGCCAATGATGAGAGCGCCGAAAACGATGATCACGGCGACCGCGTATTTCTCGAAATCGTTGCTGGCCACCCCCGGACCCATCACGTTCAACGTCGTCAGGTCGTCCGGGTCGAAGGGGTTGGCCGACCCATATTCGTCTTGACCGACAGGCTCGCGCATCATTCATTCTCCTTGAAGCGGCAACAAATCATCAAGCCTTGCCGAGCGCAACTGGATCGCGCCGCGTTCAATGCGATCGGCACGGTCTTCAACACTTTCTGGCCGCGGCTTGCTAGCGGTTTTTTGGATTTATGTCGGATCGTCCTGCCGTTCCAGGCGATCTGCCGGATTGGAATCGCCAGCCGGGCGTTCGAGTTGAAAGTCCGCCGCTCTGGAGGGGTCGAACCACTGCAGCTGACTATCGTGGCCTGACGACGATCGCGCGCTTCGCCCTCGCAGGGCGTGCATGACTGTGTCGGTGGCGAAGATTGGCCGGCGCCACTTTGGGGGGCGTTGGGGTAGATTGCCTGATGGGCGCCGGCCAGGCGGAAATCAGGTCCGCCGCAAGCAAATATAGCAGGAATGGCGAGCTGTGGCAGTGGTGTGATCGCGGAAGATGGTTCGCGCTTTCCCTGTGCGGTGTCCCATTATGGGTCAGCCGTCTGGCATCTGAATTGCACCGTAAGCATTGCCGGGCAACAGCCCGGAAGTTGTCCCCAAATATGGGGCCTCGCCGCTTCGCAAATGGAGCGGCGGGCCTTTTGGCTGGCGCATCGGAGCGGCGATATGATTGGATTCAACCATCGGCCGATGTCAGCGCGACGCCATCGGAACTCGATGGCAGCGTTTTGCAGCACTCCTGGGTTTCTTATGCGGCGGGCGCCGGCGGCAGTTCGAACAAATTGGCGCCATTCTCCTGGCCCCGCTCGACATAGCCGATTATCCGGAACCATTTTGCGACGTCCGGTCTCTGGAGCCAGCTGCGCGAGTGAATGGGGAGGTTGCCGGCGAGCGCCTGGATATGGCGAATGTGCCGCTTGCAGAAGCGAACGGTCGCGGCGCTGAAGAAATCCTCCTGCGCGGCGAACAGCGTATCAGCAGCGTCGCTATTCTCGTGCCACGCGATGAGCGCCACGGTCTTTTCGCCCTGGACAAGCGCGTGAGCACGGCCTTCTTTCAAGTTCATCATCAGATTGTCGTAGGCGATCTTGCTGTCCTTGCCGGCCGCGACGTACTCGTCGGATATCCGCTTGGACAGATCACTGAAAACATTTTCCAGATCTCCAACCGTTGCTGCGCGTGCTCTCATTTCGCCTCCTAGAGCCCCAGCAGGCAGTTTGCCCTAAGGATAGGGGATCACCAAGCAAATCAAATCCGTCATCCGCCCAATCCGAGCAAAGATGTTTCGCCGGGCCAAGCCGCCATGATGCGCTCAGGTCACGTGATAGGCGCGGAAATGCGTCTGGGTCGCGTGACAATCGCCATCCGCTCGGCCTAGTCGCGATGATAAGCCAAGACGGTACTCCCGCGTGGCGACTTGTGGCGATGAGATGAGGTGAACCCAGCACCCTCGATCAAAGACTGAAGCCGGATGTCGTCTTCGTCGGGAACTCGCGCCACAATAGTCTGTGCGCGGTTGATGATGTCGATAAAGATGCGATCGGCCTCCTCCTGACCCAACCCCCTGCGGACATGCTGGTACACAGCCAGTAGAAGAACGATATCGTAACTGTCATTTAGAACAGATTGAAGCTTTCGACTGCCTAGGTTCATGGCGTCAAATCGACTTTCCACGTTCGATCCCAAGAAGATGGAACGCGCCACGCGGGTGTGTGGCTTTAGAATGTCGATACCGTGGATGTAGGCCGGTCTGCGTTTGGCGATTTCATAAGCGACGATGCCCATATTGCAGCCAACATCAAGGATCGTCTTACCGGCGTAGTTTACCCCGCATGAAAATAGTCCGTCGAGCCGATCGTCCCACGTTCCTGCGCTATACTTCTTGTGCGATTTCCAAAAAGGCACGACTATCCTTCCGTGTCCTGGACCAAAGTCGAATTTTATCTGCGCTCGCCAGCACTTTCCGGCAAAGTCCAACGAAACGTCTGTCGGACGGTTAAGCAATTGCCATGGAAAATGGTGCCCAGAGGCGGATTCGAACCACCGACACGCGGATTTTCAGTCCGCTGCTCTACCAACTGAGCTATCTGGGCCTGTTCCGGCACGCGGGCAGTTCTGCACGCCGGATTTCTTGAAAGCGCCGCAGGCGCCCCTTGAAAGCGCGTGGGTTATAGCACGGGAATCTGGCCTGTCCAGCGCTTAAGCGTTGATTTCAAGCGGGAAACGAGCAGTTGCTCGACGGGCGGATTCTTGGGACGAGGTCGAAGTCACCAAGCCGTGCCGAACAGCCTCATTTGGGTGGGTCGTTGTCCGGTTCGTCCTCGTCGTCGCGGCCCGGAATGACGTAGGCGCCCTTGAGCCAGCGGTTGAGGTCGATGTCCTTGCAGCGCACGGAGCAGAACGGGTAGGTCTCGCGCGCCGACGGCTTGCCGCATTCGGGGCAGGGCCGCTTGGGGCGCAGCGGCGTGACCTTGTCGTCCGAGCTCATGATCGCCCTGAGCTCATGGCCGAGCTGACTGCCAGTTGGCATGCACCTTGAAACCCTCGCCGGTCAGCAGCGCCACCGTCTCATAGAGCGGCAGGCCGACGACATTGGTGTAGGAGCCGACAAGCTTGACGATGAAGGCGCCGGCCAGCCCCTGGACGGCGTAGCCGCCGGCCTTGCCGCGCCATTCTCCCGAGGCGACATAGGCGTCGATCTCGGCGCGCGGCAGCCGCTTGAAACGCACCCTGGTCTCGACCAGCCGCTGGCGCAGCTTGCCTCCCGGCGTGATCAGGCAGATGCCGGAATAGACCCGGTGCGAACGACCTGACAGCAGCCCGAGGCAATTGGCGACGTCTTCGAACGTTTCGGCCTTGGGCAGGATGCGCCGGCCGACGGCGACCACCGTGTCGGCGGCCAGCACGAAGCTCGGCACATAGTCCTCTTCCGTCTGCAGCGAGGCCAGCGCCTTCTCGGCCTTTTCCTTCGACAGGCGTTTGGCCAGCGAGCGCGGATGCTCGGCGCGCAGCGGCGCCTCGTCGACACCGGCCGGCAGCACGCGGTCCGGCTCGATGCCGGCCTGCTGCAACAGTTCGATCCGGCGCGGCGAACCCGAGGCAAGCACGAGCTTCTGCAAAATGCTCATCGCGATCCCGGCCGAACTCTGACGATCTTACTTGAAACGGTAGGTGATGCGGCCCTTGGTCAGGTCGTAGGGTGTCATCTCGACCAGGACCTTGTCGCCGGTCAGCACGCGGATGCGGTTCTTGCGCATCCGGCCGGCCGTGTGGGCGATGATTTCGTGTTCGTTTTCGAGCTTCACCCTGAACATCGCGTTGGGCAACAATTCCGTGACGACACCCGGAAACTCAAGGACTTCTTCCTTCGGCATTCGATACCTTTGCTTGGATGGGATTCCCAGCGCCTAGAGCATGATGCCGAAAAGTGTGAAGCGGTTTTCGGACGACATCATGCTCTACTTCTTTGATTTAGAGGCGGATTCAGATTTCAGGTCGAACAGACCTGAAATCATCCGACTCTAGCCGGAATTTGGGCGGAACCTATATGATAATCGTGCGCTTGTGAACACGCTTAATCAGCGCCGTTTTTCGCTTCCGGCGCTAGGAAACGGCGGCCGATTCGCGCCCTTAGCCGTTCGCGCACCTCGCGATAGGCGGCCATGATCTGCTCACGCGTGCCGCTGACGCCAGTCGGGTCCGGCGTCGGCCAATATTCGACGTCGACGGCAAGCGAGCGGGTGAGCTCGAGCGCGGTGTGATGGGCTTCTGGCGACAGCGTCACGATCAGATCGAAATAGTCGTCCTCGAGATCGTCCAGTGTCCTAGGGTGCCGTTCACCCAGCGAAAGCCCGTCCTCGGCCAGCACGGCGTCGACGAACGGGTCGCGTTCGCCGCCGCGCACCCCGGCCGACGCCACGAAGGTAGTGGCCGGAAGCACCTGGCGCGCCAGCAGTTCGGCCATCGGCGAGCGCACCGCGTTCATGCCGCAGACAAACAGGATCGAGCGGGGCAGGATCGAGCGGGGCAGAGGGGCTGGCAGCTCAGCCTCGCCAGTGCAGCACGCAGACCAGCGTGAACAGCCGGCGCGCCGTATCGAAATCGATATCGATCTTGCCGGCCAGCCGGTCCATCAAAGTCTGCGAGCCTTCATTGTGCAGCCCGCGCCGGCCCATGTCGATCGCCTCGATCTGGCTGGGCGTCGAGGCGCGGATAGCGTCGTAATAGCTTTCGCAGATCATGTAGTAGTCCTTGACGATGCGCCTGAGCGGCGTCAGCGACAGGATGTGGGTGACCACGGCCGCGCCGTCCTCGCGCGTTACTGCAAAGACCAGGCGGGATTCGGCCAGCGACAGTTTTAGCCGATAAGGCCCGGCGCCGTCGTCATTGACTGGCTGGAAGCTGTTTTCCTCGATCAGGTCGAATATCGCCACCGCCCGCTCATGCTCGACATCGGGCGTCGAACGGCCGATCGATTCGTCGAGTTCGACATCGATCAGCCTGGCATGGGTTCGATCGTAGTCCGACATATCAGTCTACATGTTCAGCCGGATGGCGACGGAGCGTCCATGGGCGTCGAGGCCTTCCGCCTTGGCCAGCGCGATGGCCGCCGGCGCCAGCGCCCGCAATTGCTCCGGTCCGAGCTTCAGGATCGAGGTGCGCTTGACGAAATCGAGCACCGAAAGCCCGGACGAGAAGCGCGCCGAGCGCGCCGTCGGCAGCACGTGGTTGGAGCCGCCGACATAGTCGCCGATGGCTTCCGGCGTGTGGCGACCGAGAAAGACGGCGCCGGCATTGCGCATCCGCGCCAGGAAGGCTTCCGGCTCGTCGATGGCAAGCTCGACATGTTCGGCGGCGATGCGGTCGACCAGCGGCAGTGCTGCCTCGATTCGGGGAACAAGGATGACGGCGCCGAAGTCGCGCCAGCTCGCCGCCGCCGTCTCGGCGCGCGACAGGTTTTTCAGCTGGCGTTCGACCGCCTGTTCGACCGCTGCGCCGAAGACGGGATCGTCGGTGATCAGGATCGACTGCGCCGACACGTCATGCTCGGCCTGGGCAAGCAGGTCGGCGGCGATCCAGTCCGGGTCGTTGCTGCCGGCGGCCACGACAAGCACTTCCGAAGGCCCGGCGATCATGTCGATGCCGACCGTGCCGAACACCTGGCGCTTGGCCGCGGCGACATAGGCATTGCCGGGGCCGACGATCTTGGCGACCGGTTTTATCGTCTCAGTGCCATAGGCCAGCGCCGCGATCGCCTGCGCACCGCCGACGCGGTAGATTTCGGATATGCCGGTCAGATCCGCCGCCACCAGCACCAGCGGATTGATGATGCCGCCGGGCGCCGGCACCGCCATGACGATGCGCTCGACGCCGGCGACCTTGGCCGGTACGGCGCTCATCAGCACCGAGCTTGGATAGCTTGCCGTACCGCCCGGCACATAGAGCCCGACCGCCTCGATCGCCGTCCAGCGCGAGCCGAGCTCGACGCCGATTGCGTCCGTATAGCGGTCGTCCTTTGGCCGCTGCCGCTCGTGGTGGGAACGGATCCGATCACGGGCGAATTTAAGCGCCTCGATCGTCTGCGGGTCGGCCGCATCGTAGGCCTTGGCGATGTCGTCTTGCGACACGGCTATGCCGAGGTCTTTCAGGTCGGCCTTTTCGAATTTCTGCGTATACTCGATGAGCGCCGCGTCGCCCTCGGCGCGCACCCGCGCAATGATCGCGCGCACCACGGCGTCGACGTCCGCCGAGACTTCGCGCTTGGTCAAAAGGAACGCGGCAAAACGCTGCTCGAAATCGGCATCGGACAGACGAAGGGTGATGGCCATCTTGTGCCGCTCAGGCTCTGTGGAAGGGGCGCGACGTCGCTTCCCAGGCGCCGCCAATGTCAGCCAGCCGCGCCTCGATGCACTCGACATCGAGCATGATCGCGCCGCCGCCTGAAAAGATCAGCTCGACAATGCCGGCCGGCTTGTCGAGCGCGAGGAAGCTGATCGCCATCAGCGACAGCACCTCATCGGGTTTGTCGCGGGCAATGCCGCTGGTCTTGGCGCCCAGCACCCGGTCGAAATGCAGCACGCTTTGCCGCCGTTCATTGTGCTGGCGGAACAGGCCCGATTTCGCCTCCCAGACGAAGCGGTTCATCGTCATCACGAAGCGCTTGACCGCCGGCATGTATTCGAGATCGCCGACCTTCAGCACGGCGTCCTGGACATGGGCCGAGACGATGCTCAGATCCTGATCGTCGAGCGCGACAAGCTTGAGAAGGTTCATGCGGATTTCGCACCTGCGAAAGGTTTACAATCGGCTTTCTGTTAGGCGGTCTTGGCGATCGGTGCAACCGCGCTACGGATTCCAGGCAATCGCATCAGGTTGTGCTGCCCCTCATCGCCCTGCCGGCCCCTTCTCCCCGTATAGCGACGGGGAGAAGGGGCTCGTGTCCGAACCGGATAGATAGGTAACAGAATGGACCGATTGCATGGGTGACAGTTTTCTTGTCCGCCGGGAGGACCGGCGATGGTTTGGCGAGAGACTGACATCATGGATGAGCGGCTTCGGTTTGTTGTGGAGTGCCTGGCGGGTGATGAGACGATGACGCAGCTGTGTGCTGAGTTCGGGGTGTCGCGCAAGATCGGCTACAAATGGCTGGGACGCTACCGGGAGTTCG